>NZ_CAMHWH010000004.1:0-202000 GCF_946188685.1 Streptococcus mitis | reverse complement strand
ATAGTCCGTACGGGATTCGAACCCGTGTTACCGCCGTGAAAAGGCGGTGTCTTAACCCCTTGACCAACGGACCTGAGTTGTTATTTTCAACTCTTACTATTATACCCACTTTTCAAACTTTGTCAACTACTTTTTTTATCTTTTTTAATTAATTTTACAACTGCTTCAGTTCGAGCGGTGTGCGGAAACATATCGACCGACTGGATATAATGGATATCATAGACTTCTACCAACCTTACCAAATCACGAGCCAAGGTAGAAACATTGCAAGAAATATAGACCATTTTTTCTGGTACATAGGTCAGAATTGTATCTAATAACTTATCGTCCAGACCTGTACGCGGTGGATCCACAATCAGAGCATCTGCTCGGTAGCCTTCCTTGTACCAGCGAGGAATAGTCTCTTCTGCTGTTCCTGCTTCGTAATGTGTATTGTCAAATCCCATTCTTTTAGCATTTCGCTTTGCATCTTCAATGGCTTCTGGAATAATATCCATACCTCTGAGTGTTTTAACTTTCTTTGCGAAGGCAAATCCAATCGTTCCAACTCCACAGTAAGCATCTATCAAATGGTCTTCTTTATTAACATCCAGCGCTTTTACCGCCTCGCTATAGAGGACTTCTGTTTGTTCAGGATTAAGTTGATAGAAAGCTCGAGGAGATAGTGAAAATTCATAATCAAGAACACCTTCTTGAATACTCTCTTCTCCCCAGATAATCTCTGTCTTTTCACCATAAATCTCACTGGTTTTAGCTGTATTTGTATTCACAGCTACTGTCACCACTTCTGGAAAATCTTTAACCAAGTCTTTTACCAGTTGGGTTAAATTAAGCTGGCGATTTGCAACAATAATAATCTGAACCTGTCCAGTCTTTCTAGCTCGTCTAACCATTATAGTTCTAACACCTAGGTTTTTTCTCTCATCCGTGATTGGAATCTGGTGATAAGTAAGTAATTCTGCTAGACGATTAGCAATAACTTGAGTTTCCTTGTCTTGTACCAGGCAGTCTTTCAACTCTACTAAGTAATGAGAGTTTTGTGCATATAAGCCCGCCTTGACCTGATTTTTAAATTTTCGAGTCTGAAATTGTAACTTGGCACGATAGTACTTGGGTTCCTGCATTCCAATCGTCGGGCGGATTTCATAATTTTCATATCCTGCAGGGGCAAATTTTTTTAGCGCTTGATGAAGTAAGTCCGTCTTGAACTCCAGTTGTTTATCATAATGCAGGTGCATGATTTGGCAACCTCCGCATTCATTGTAAATAGTACAAGCTGGCACAACTCGAAATTTAGACTTCTTGTTGACCTTTAGTAATTTTGCTTCAACAAAGTTACGTTTAATAGAAGTAATCTGACAATAGATATCTTCTCCTTTTAAAGCTCCAGGTACAAAGACTAAGGTTTTTTGGTAAAAACCGATTCCCTCACCATTAATTCCCATGCGCTTGATTTTTAATGGTATTTTTTGTTTCACTTTCAGATTCATACCCCTATCTTATCACATTTTGAGTTATAATAGAACTATGAAAATTACAAAACTTGAAAAGAAAAAAAGACTCTATCTGATGGAGCTTGATAATGACGACAAATGCTACATTACTGAAGATACTATTGTTCGTTTTATGTTATCAAGAGACAAGGTTATAAGCCAAGAAGAATTAAAAGAGATTCAGGACTTTGCTCAATTTTCTTATGGTAAGAATCTAGCCCTCTACCACCTATCCTTTAAAGCACGCACTGAAAAAGAAGTCAGAGAATATCTGAAAAAATACGATATTGATGAAAACATCCTTTCTCAAGTCATTATTAATCTTAAAGAAGATAAGTGGATTAATGATGGCCAGTACGCTTATACTATCATTAACGCCAATCAACTTTCAGGAGACAAGGGGCCTTATGTACTGACTCAGAAACTAACACAAAAAGGGGTTCCAAAATCTACTATAGAAGAGAACTTGAAAGAATTTGATTTTTCTGAAGTTGCTCAACGTGTAGCCAATAAACTATTGAAAAAATATGAGGGAAAACTTCCAGCTCGTGCCTTGCAAGATAAGATAATCCAAAATCTGACCAACAAGGGGTTTTCCTATTCTGATGCTAAAACTGCCTTTGACCAGTTGGATAGTCAAGTTGATGAAGAAACGACTCAGGAACTCATCTTCAGGGAACTTGATAAGCAATATTCTAAGTATGCCCGAAAATATGAAGGATACGAACTTAAACAGCGTTTAACCCAAGTTTTAGCACGAAAGGGCTACGATTTTTCGGATATAGCAAGCGCTCTCAGAGAATATCTTTAATATTTTCATGTAAAATTCACAGATTTTAGGTAATTTTATGGTACAATAGTAAACGATAAACTTATAAATTGTAGAAAGTTGGTTAGTTATGAAGCTTCCAAAAGAAGGCGACTTTATTACAATTCAAAGTTATAAGCATGATGGAAGTCTCCACCGAACTTGGCGGGACACCATGGTACTAAAAACAACAGAAAACGCCATTATTGGTGTCAACGATCATACACTGGTTACCGAAAGTGATGGTCGTCGTTGGGTCACTCGAGAACCGGCTATTGTTTACTTTCACAAGAAATATTGGTTTAATATCATTGCCATGATTCGCGATAATGGAATTTCCTACTATTGTAATATGGCTAGCCCCTACTATCTGGATGAAGAAGCACTGAAGTATATTGATTACGATTTGGATGTTAAAATTTTTACAGATGGGGAAAAACGTCTCTTGGACGTTGAGGAGTATGAGCGTCACAAACGCAAAATGAATTATTCTGATGACTTGGACTATATTTTAAAAGAACATGTCAAAATTCTTGTTGATTGGATTAACAATGGACGTGGTCCTTTCTCAGAAGCCTATGTAAACATTTGGTACAAGCGCTATGTAGAACTAAAGAATCGGTAAAGTTGTCAAACTAGGGTGAAAGCCCTGGTTTTTTATTTGAAAAACCCAGCTTTTCAGCTGGATTGGTCTCTATATGTCTAATTTAGTAACAGTAAATTTGATATGGGAATAGTCTTTTTCAATATCCTTATCCAGCAAGAAAGCTGTAGCATCTTTCTTAACCTGAACAAGGTCAATATTCTGAGCCTGGGCGGCATAGACACATCCACAATAACATTGACGATAGATATCATACTCCTCACACATCTCTACCGAACGTTTGTAGCCTTGATTTTTCTTGAAATCACTTGGAAGATAGTGGGTTGTATAAATTTTTTGCACATCGATTCCGATGCTATTAATGGTTTGAGAATTCTTATGAGGACTGATGGTCAAGGCTGAGCCAAAGTAGTCAAATCCCAAGTCCATAGCCACTTGAGCTGTCTTATCTAGTCGGTAATCAAAGCAAACCTTGCAACGGTCGCCACCTTCTGGCTCCTCCTCTAGTCCCCTAACTAGTTTTCGGTATTCATTTGGTTCGTAGGGAGCTTCTAGGTACTGAACCGTATTTCCTGTTCGCTCATTAAAATCACTAACAAATTTCTTGGTGACGTAAGCCCGCTTATGGTATTCTGCCTTGGGATGGATATTAGAATTGGCAAAATAGATGGTCACATCTGCATACTTGGTCAAATATTCTAGGGTATAGGTACTGCAAGGGGCACAGCAAACATGCATGAGAATGGTTGGCCGTTGCTCATTTTTCTCCCATACTTGTACCATCTTCTGCATGACACGGTCATAATTAATCTTCTGATTGGGGTTCATCTTGCTCAGAATTTCTTCTACATCGATCATGTTCTTCTCCTTTTTCTAGTCTTATTTTATCATATAAGTTAGGAGAGCTCAAATCAATTTAGAAGTGAATAGCATAAAAAGGAGGGTTAGTCATTCCCTCCTTTTGTGTTTTTTATAAGTTGTTTTCTATAGAAAGCTTACATCATCCCACCCATCATACTTGGATCCATTGCTGGAGCTGGGGCTGCTGGTTCTGGTTTATTGGCTACGACTGCTTCTGTAGTCAAAATCAAGCTGGCTACAGATGCTGCATTTTGTAGAGCTGAACGACTCACTTTAACTGGGTCGATAATCCCTTGATCAATCATGTTAACCCATTCGCCAGTTGCTGCGTTGAAGCCTGTACCAACTTCAGCATTTTTCAAACGATCGATAACGATAGAGCCTTCAAATCCTGCATTGTGGGCGATTTGACGAACAGGTTCTTCCAAAGCACGGAGAACAATATTGCGACCCGTTGCTTCGTCTCCTGTTAATTCCAAATCAGCTACGGCAGGGATAACATTTACAAGGGCTGTTCCACCACCTGCAACGATTCCTTCTTCAACAGCTGCACGAGTAGCGTTGAGGGCATCTTCAATGCGGAGTTTCATTTCTTTCAACTCAGTTTCAGTTGCAGCTCCGACCTTGATAACTGCTACACCACCTGACAATTTCGCCAAGCGTTCTTGCAATTTTTCACGATCAAACTCAGAAGTTGTGGTTTCGATTTGAGACTTGATAACTGCAACACGGTGAGAAATCGCTTCAGGATTTCCAGCACCTTCTACGATAACAGTGCTATCTTTGTCCACAGTTACTCTCGCTGCTTGACCAAGAGCTTCAATTGTAGCATCTTTCAACTCAAGACCAAGGTCTTCTGTGATAACTGTTCCGCCTGTTAAGATGGCGATATCTTCAAGCATGGCTTTGCGACGGTCACCAAAACCAGGTGCCTTAACTGCTACTACGTTGAAGGTTCCACGAATCTTGTTCAAAACAAGAGTTGGAAGAGCTTCGCCATCCACATCATCCGCAATAATCAAGAGTGGACGATTGCTTTGGAGAATACTTTCTAGGAGTGGCAAGATTTCTTGGATATTTGAAATCTTCTTATCAGTAATCAAAATGTATGGATTTTCAAGATCAGCTACCATTTTTTCGCTATCTGTCACCATGTACTGTGAAAGGTAACCGCGGTCAAACTGCATTCCTTCCACAACTTCCAGTTCTGTTTCCATACCACGTGACTCTTCGATAGTGATGACACCATCTTTGCCAACTTTTTCCATGGCTTCAGAGATGTACTCACCAACTTTTTCAGAACGAGAAGATACGGCTGCAACCTGAGCGATAGCTTCTTTGTTGGCAACAGGAATAGCATTGTTTTTCAAGACTTCAACTGCTGCAGCAACTGCTGTTTCAATCCCACGACGAATTCCGATTGGATTGGCACCTGCTGTGACATTTTTGATTCCTTCACGGACAATTGCTTGGGTCAAAACAGTTGCAGTTGTAGTCCCGTCACCTGCGATATCATTGGTTTTAGAAGCTACTTCTGATACCAATTTGGCACCCATATTTTCAAAATGGTCTTCCAATTCGATTTCTTTGGCAATGGTCACACCGTCATTGGTAATCAAGGGTGAACCGAATGATTTTTCAAGAACGACATTGCGGCCTTTTGGTCCCAAGGTTACTTTAACAGTGTCTGCAAGGATATCGACACCACGGACCATAGCTGAACGAGCATCAGATGAAAATTTAATTTCTTTTGACATACTTACTTTCTCCTTCTATTTTTCAATGATAGCCAAGATGTTAGCTTCGCCTACGATGATGTACTTTTCATCGCCATCTTTGACATCAAGACCTGCGTGAGCTTCAACCAAGACACGGTCTCCAGCTTTAACACTTGGAGCAACCAAGTCACCGTTCAAGGTACGAACACCTTGTCCAGTAGCCACAACTTGAGCTGTTTTGGTTTTTTCTTGGGCTGAACCTGCGAGGACAAAACCTCCAACAGTTTGTTCTTTTTCTTCTACTTTTAAGACCACACGGTCCCCTAATGGTTTCAACATCTGATTTCCTCCATAATGAGATAGATATCATTAGCACTCTTTATACCTGAGTGCTAATTTATAGTTCTATTGTATCACTTGGTCAGAAATAGTCAAGGAAAAAGTCTGACTTTCTGAGGATGAATAGATAAATTTCTTTATCCTAATTTTGCACTTTAATAATGTAGAATTTTAACGAACATAATTTATGGAATTAGCATTTTTGTTAATTCTTTTATAAAAATACCGAAACTCTAAATCCTTATATTACGCATATATAAAAAACAACGATTATAAACCGTTGCTTTTTTACATACTATTAATATTTCAATCCTGGATTGAAAAATCCTAAGGCTACTCCCACAAGTGCAATAACTACCAATAATAGCATCACCCAATTTGGAGAAACTTTCTTTTTAGCCATCAGCCACCAACATAGAACAATAAAACCTGCTGTTAAAAGACCTGGATAAACACCATCAATCTTTTCTTGTAAGTTTAAAAATGTTTCTCCATCTCCATTTTTCAGCTCTAGCGCCGTAGTGACAGATACCCAAGTTGCTGCAACAGCTCCTATGACCATACCACCAACAACACTAATTGATTTTCTTAGTGCCTGACCTTTAGGACCTACTAAAAATTCTACTGCTTTATCTCCAAGTTCATATCCTTTAAAATAAGCAAAACGCATTCCAAGATAGACTAATAGATTCCATGCAATAATATAGAATATTGCACCAGAAATATTTCCTCCTTTAGAAAGACCTAGAGCTATCCCCAAAAGAACAGGAATTAATGTTCCTACAATAAGTGAATCTCCAATACCTGCAATAGGCCCCATTAGACCAGCTCGCATTCCATTGATGGTTTCACTATCTACGGCATCTCCATTTGCACGCGCTTCTTCCAACCCAGCTGTTATCCCAACTACTAGAGAACCCAACTGCGGCTCAGTATTAAAGAATGCTGTGTATGTTTGCATAGCTTCTTTTTGCTCTTCCTTAGTATCATACATTTCTTCTACAATTGGAAGCATAGAAGTTAAATATCCAAAAGTTTGCATATGTTCTTGAGAAAAACATGTCAGATGTCCATAGAACCAGTGGTGAAATGATTTTGTTAATGTTTTTCTTGATATTTTTTTTCGACTCATTCTAAATATCCTCCTCTTCATCAAATCCCATATCACTGACAACCGCTGTCGTACGGGCAGATTTAATAACTTCTAATTCATAATAAATTACTGCAAAAATTAATGACACAACACCACTTGCTACTAAGTTCAAGCCTAAAGATTTTGCTAACGTGAACCCGACAAAGAAAGGAATAAAGTCTGTTGTTTTTGTAACAATTTGTTTCAAAAGTATTGCAATACCCACACATGGAAGGAGTGCTCCTACAGTAAATAGAGACTTCATTACAAAACCATCCATCGGAAGATATACTTTCATAAGATCAACCATATCTGGTCCAAATTTTGTAATAATCATTGTTGGTAAGAAAGAAAAGATAAAGTGTGAAATCCAAGGATATACCCAATCAACAGCATATAACTTCTTAAAATCACCTTTCTCTACAGCTTTCCATCCAATGTGTTGCCAAAGCAAATTCATAGTAGCTGTACCATAGAATAAAACAGTTCCAATTGTTCCAACCGCAGCTCCAATTGGCGCTGCTGCTGCTGCAATCGCTACTTCACCTGAAATATTATTTGCATGAACAAATAGGATAGATAACGGAATTCCGATATAAGAAATTGCCCGTACATCGGCAGATACAGTTCCACCAGGTGTCACTAAGGCAATATATAATACCTGTAAAGCCACACCAACGATTACCCCTGTTGTTATATCTCCTAATATTAAACCTACAATTAAACCACCAACTAATGGACGCCCCAAAGTATAGTTACCAATACTGGATCCCCCCATACCTGGCATCGATGCTAAACTTGCAAACAATCCTAAAAGAGCTGCTTGAATCCAAGAAATTTCCATCATTTTGTCTCCTTATTTCATTATTAAAATCCAAATTTTGATTTAAAATCACTCCAATAGCCAATAGATACATCTGGTAATAATTGGAATCTAACTTTGTAACCTGCTTTTTCAATTGCTTCTAGTGCAACTGCTTCCTCTTGAGTAATTGATTGATTATTTCCCAACTTGATAGCACCTGGTCTATCGTTAGCAGGTCCTACAATAATCTCTTTAACATCTCCTGGAATAAAGCCCTGATCTACTAAAATCTCTTTCATATCAATTGGATTCTTAGTAATCAAAAAATATCTACTATCTGATTCTGTTACTTTAGATGATTTTTCTTTAAATGCTTCCTTTGTCCAAACAAATGTTTTTTTATCTGACGCACCTTTATAGGCCTGAATTAAAACCTTATTGGATGCAGCAGCATCATTTACTGCAATTAATCCATCACATGGATGTTCTTTTGCCCATCTAGTGACTGTTTGTCCATGAATCATTCTATCGTCAATTCGTACAAATGTTACTACCATAATTTTTTATCCCTTTCCTTATATAACTAAATATCGTCTTCTTCATTAAGATTATCATCCGATCCGACTTCAAATTCCTGTAGAGCTGAGGATGATTCGTTTAATATCGTAGAAAC
The DNA here is from genome assembly GCF_946188685.1 of Streptococcus mitis. GTDB lineage: Bacteria > Bacillota > Bacilli > Lactobacillales > Streptococcaceae > Streptococcus > Streptococcus mitis_CC. Next base: position 193,567 of record NZ_CAMHWH010000004.1, on the reverse strand, counting down.
AAGTTCACTTCCAGTCAGAATGTCTTTCATCACCACTGCTGTAAGTGCCATTGTTAAGTTCATACCTCCCAAAATAGTTGCATTCTCTAATTTTCCAAATTCTTCTAATACTGTTGCAACAGTTGTTAAAGGACTTCCCCCAACAATATCTGCTAAAACAAGAACCGAATCATTTTCATCCAGAGACGCAATAACATTCTTGACCTCTACAGAAAAACCTGCAAGACTTTCTCCATCTTTTAAGCCAATCGCTATGACATCATCTACCTTATCCGAAGCAAACATAGAAAGAGATGATTTCAATCCCTCTGCGAGTCCTCCATGACTGACTAATATCAAATATTTCATATTTCCCTCCTTTTATTGATTTCATTCTATCATCCTTATCTTCACTTTATAATTGTTAAATGTCACAAAAGTTTATTGATAAATGTCAATAAAAAAATGACAAATGTCAATAAAGACATCTGCCATGTTCATATTATTTAAGAACAAATAATCTCGACATCTATTTAAGGGTTCCTATATCTAGTTCTTTTTGTAACTTAATAAGACTACCTTCAATATCCGTGTTATTTTCATCCATAGATAATGCTTCTAATCTTTCTTCTATTCCAACCAATGATTTTGAATCTATTCCTTTTGAAATAGTTGTAATTGAATTTTTCATTATATAATCCAGTGAAGTAGTCGTTAAGGCATTTTGACCAATCATTCCTTTCTTCATCAACTCTTCACTCTTCAAACTAGTTACTACCTCTGGTAATACTGAGCTTCCTTGACCCTTATTAAATAAATTTTGTTGAATTTCACGATTAATTGTTAAAAATTCTATAAACGATACGGCAAGGTTTGAATTGCGAGCACGCGAAGAAACTACGTATAAGGAAGTATCTGTTACAGTCGAACGAATGTCTTCCTTAGCCGTTGGCAACGAAATACATGTCCAGTTAAAATTTGTATATTTGGCCACATGATAAGGAAAAGGTTTGTATGTACGATATTGTGCCAAACTCATTGGATAAAAGGCCACATGTCCTTCATCAAAATCTTTATAGGTTACTTTGTAGCGTCCGTTTAATTGATTCAATCCCCTTATATAGGATAAAGCATCCTTCATTTCTGACGAATCTATACGAGGAATCCCGCTCTCAGAAATAGTAACACCAAAGGCTGCTAGAGATTCTTTCCAACTATATCCTGTTATCCCAAATTGATCAACGATTCCATCTCCATCGGTATCTTTTGTAACTTTTTTACTAATCTCATAGAGATCTTTCTGTGTCCACCCTACTTTAGGAATTTCAATCCCCTCTTTTAAAAGTAAATCTTGATTTACACACATCAACATGGGATTGCTTTCATATGGAAGACCGTATAAATCATCTCCATATTTTGCTGCCTGCAAAGATACATCATAGAAATTAGAGACATCTTCTTGAGATAAATAGGAATTTAGGCGCTTTAAAATACCCTTTGATGCAAATAAAGATAATTGGTCGCTTGATAATAGAAATACATCCGGTTCAGAACCTTTTAAAATTTGACTTGAAATCCAATTAGAATACTCCTCCTTAGGAATACCTGAATCATATACAATTTTAACCCCTGGATGAAGCTCTTCAAATTTCTTAATAGCCTCATCTAGTACATAGCTGTTATTCCCTGTAGGAATTCCCCAACTAGAATCAGAATAAAAACCCAGTCTAATAATCTTTATCTGCTTGTTTTCCCAAATAAGAAATAAACTCAAGCAACTTAGTACAAACAGTATCGCTAGAAACAATTGCTTTACTTTCATTTATCCATTTCCTTCGAAAAATTCTTTTGTGTCACACCTGTTTGTACAGCCCATATGGCTAACTGTGTCCTATCTCTCAAATTTAGTTTTGAAAGAATGATAGAAAGGTAATTGCGCACTGTTCCCTCGGATAAAAAAAGATTACTGGCAATTTCCTTATTTGATTCTCCAAATGCCACTTGCTGAATAATTTTCCATTCTGTCAGTGATATATTTTCAATATTCTCTTCCTTCACAGTAATAGAAAAATTGGTCTGTGCCATCTGCGAGAACAATTGAAATACCTTACTAGCTATATTAGGATTAATCATAGCTCCACCTTTATACACTGTCTGAATGGCTTGATATAACTCGTCGGTTGAAACTCCTTTTAATAAATAGCCAGATGCACCGTATTTTAAAGCACTAAAAATGAATTCGTCGTCATCAAATGTTGTTAAGATTATAATTTTTATATTTGGAAAAAGTTTTTTGATTTCTTTTGTAGCCAATACTCCATCCATTCTGGGCATTCTAATGTCCATTAAAATTATATCCGGTTTTACAGTCATAATGTTATCCATAGCTTCAATACCATCACCAACAACGGATACAACATCAATATCAGCATATACTGATAAAATGATCTGCAAGGACTCTCTAATTAACGCCTGATCATCTGCAATCATTACCTTTATCATATACTTCACCTCCTATTTTTGGAAAAACTATTTTAGTGTAAAATCCTTCCCTATTTTCAAAATGAATAGAACCACCTAAAATAGAAACTCGCTCTCTCATTTGTTTCAAGCCATACCCAATTTGTAAGTCGTCAAAACCTATTCCATTATCATGCAAAACTATTATGTTGTTATCCTCACTCATAAAGTGAATGCTCATTTTACTAGCATGTCCGTGACGAACAGAATTTGTCATAGATTCTTGTATAATCCTAAAAATAGTATCTTCCTGTATAACATCTAAATCAATATTTCCCCATTCATATTTTAAATCGACAGAGAGTTTAGATAGAGATTCATACTCACTAATCATTAATATTAGAGCATCTTTTAAACCATTATTTTGCAAAGCTCCTGGTCTTAGTCTATGTAATGATCCCCTAACATCTTTTATCCCCTCTCTAACTGCATTTGAAACATTTTTCAACTGTTCTTTAGCACGGATAGGATGAACATCAATTAGTACAGAAACAGCATCAATCCCTGCTGAAATTCCTGTCAACGCATGTCCTAGAGTATCATGAATTTCCCGAGCAATTCTTTTCCTTTCTCGATCTTCAGCGATTTTCTCTGATAACGATATGTAATGATTCAATTCAGTGTTGACTCTAGATAACATTTTAAGCTCTTCCTCAATATTATGATGTTCTTTAATCACGTATAGGATATAAGACAATAAAGAGATGATGAAAATAATAACATTTAATGATGTCAATGCATTTTCTAAAAATAACACTATACCTCGTATGGAAGATGGATAAAATTGGATATAGGTAGCTAGAGATGGAACCTTTATAAATAGTGACAAGATTTCATAATCTGTTAAAAGTAATATTAAAAAACTCAAGAAAATAAAAATAATCCAGGAACGTTTACTATCAGAGTCTTGAAACTCTCTTGAACTATAGAATATATCAGCAAAAACTAATAATATTATTCCATTGTATGACAGATTTTGTGACCATATAACACCAATCATTAATACTATTTCAAACAAATTCCATTTTGAAAAAATTGGCCATTTTTTCTCAGTTGAGTACATTTTATAGGTAGATATAAAAATAATACCGACGAAAAAAATAATTGAATACCAAAAAATCTGGTCAGGTGATTTTGAAATATTATTTAATTCTCCCAATAAGAGTATCATCTGTCCCTTTGAAATTACATAGTTTGTAATCTGTATATACAAAGCTCCATTGTATATAATGGTTAGAAAATTAATTAATAAAAGCAAAATTATAGAGTACTGAACACCTTTTACCTGTTTCATTACTGCCACCCATTAATATCAAACTGAATTATATTATTTTTATCAACAAATTGTACAGGTATAGTATATAATTCTTCAACTTCTTCTTTTTTTACTAATAAATCTATTGTTTCCGATACTTTTCTACCCATATGAGATGGAAATTGAGCAACTGTTCCCGTAACTTCATCTGTTGTAGCTAATAAATGCTTCATATCTGGTGAACCATCTATTCCGTAAATAAGTTTTTTTGAAGTTATTTTCAATTCTTTAATTGCTGCTAGAGCTGCTAGAGCTCCTATAGCTGCTCTATCATTTAAAGCCACTATAGCATCAAATTGTAAACCTTCAGATAACGCATCACCTACAGTAGTCATAGCATACTCTGTTTGACCAACTGTTTCTCTTTCTGAGATAATTTGGTAATGTTCTTCTGATTTTATTGTATCCAAAAAGCCAGTTATTCTCTGGTTAGCTGATAAAGCATCTTTGTGCGTTAACAAAAGAATATGAGCATTTGAGGTGCGTTTCATCAAATCCTTGGCAATTAATATCCCAGCATGGTAATTATCAGAAACTATGCTCGTATCAACTTTTATATTATTCAACTGACTATCTACTGCTATAACTCTAATTCCAAAATTCTTTGCCCTACTTAACGCTTCTACTATTTGCTCGCTATCACTCTTAACCGGATTAATAACAATAACATTCACTCGCTTCTCTATAAATTCATCAATTTGTTTACTCTGTTTTTCTTCACTCATCTCTGCATCCCGAGTATACAATATCTGACCTTCTAAATCAGAATAGCGTTGAATCTCATTATGTAAATGTCTATAAAATTCACTATTCATTGTCATATAAGTCGCTCCAACTTTTATTTGTCCCGGAATAGGATCTGTCTGACTCACATGAGTATAAATCGCAAAAACAAATACGACTACTGTACAAAATATAATTTTGACGATTGTTCTTGTATAATCTCTACTCATTTCAACCTCCAAAAAGTTTCAACTAGTTCATTGTAACACATTTAGACAGTATAAAAAAGCCTGAGAACAACTCAGACTTTTTAATGCTTAAAATGGCAATTCTTCCTCTTCCAAGACCAAATCCGCCAAATCCTGTCCTGCATTATTTTCACGAATGGCACGTTGAGCACGACTTTCCAAAAGTTGGAATCCTGTGACAAGTACTTCAGTCACATAATTCATTTGACCATTTTTCTCAAAGCGACGGGTACGAAGTTCTCCATCCACAGAGATAAGACTACCTTTAGTTGCGTAGCTGGCCAAGCTTTCTGCTAGTCTGCCCCATAGAACCATATTGACAAAGTCAGCTTCGCGCTCCCCATTTTGGTCTTTGTAACGACGATTCACAGCAATGGTTGCACGCGCTACTGACTTGTCATTGTTGGTTTTGTGCAATTCTGGTGTAGACGTTAAACGTCCAATCAAGATAACTTTATTATACATATTTTCTTCCTCCTACTTATCTATTCGTAGGAAATCAAAAAAAGTTACAGAAATTTGTAACTTTTCGAGAAAATTTTTTATTTTTTATGAACCATGAAACCTGTCGCCTGTTGATTGGCCATGATGGTCATATCTGTAATCTGCACACGACGAGGTTGACTGGTCACATAGACTACTGTGTCTGCAATATCCTGAGCTTGCAAAGCTTCGATTCCTTGGTAAACGGACGCAGCTCGTTCTTTATCACCGTGAAAACGTACCGTCGAAAAATCTGTTTCGACAATCCCAGGCTGAATGGTTGTAACCTTGATATCCGTTGCGATGGTATCAATTCGCAGTCCATCCGAAAAGGTCTTAACCGCTGCCTTGGTAGCTGAGTAAACAGCGGCACCCGCATAGGCGTAGATTCCTGCGGTTGACCCCATGTTGATGATATGTCCTTGATTGGCTTTTACCATTGCTGGCAAGAAAGAGCGAGTGACTGCCATCAAACCTTTGACATTGGTATCCAGCATGGTCAACATATCCAACTCTTCATAGTCCTGATAAGGTGCTAAACCTAGAGCCAGTCCGGCATTGTTGACCAGAATATCAATCTGACCTATCGTTTCTAGAATATTGGAGCAAACAGTCTTCACCATGGTCATATTCGTCACATCTAGTTGAAAGGTCCAGACATTTTGATTTGGATAGGTTGCTGCAAACTCCGACTTGAGGGCTTCGAGCCTGTCTGTCCGTCGTCCTGTTAGAACAACATTCTCCCCCTGCTCCAGATAAGCACGCGCAATCGCTTCACCGATTCCTGAGGTCGCCCCTGTAATCACTACATTTTTTGCCATCTTATTTCCTTCTAGCTGGTCTATCAGATACTAACAAGTTCCTAGGCAGTCCAGTGTTTGGCTGGGTCAAATGGAGTTCCGACAACTTGGGCTTCTGATAATTCAATAACCCCTCGTTTTTGCGGAGCATTTGGCAAATGCAATTCACGAGGACTGCACATCATGCCAAAACTCTTTTCACCACGAAGTTCTCCTGGGAAAATGAGATTGCCTTTTGGCATCATAGCTCCAGGAAGAGCTACAATGGTTTTCAACCCGACACGCGCATTGGGAGCTCCTGCAACGATTTGCACTGTCTTGTCACTTGCGACTGCAACTTGGCAGATGTTGAGGTGGTCACTATCTGGATGGGCTACCATCTCGACAATCTCACCAACAACAAACTTAGGTTCCTTGTCATTGACAATTTCTTCTGTAAAACCTTCCGCCTGTAATTCTTGGTTCAAACGAGCGACTTGTTCATCTGATAAAAAGACTTGACCTCGCTCTGCAATTTCAAAGAAACTTGAAACTTCGAAAATATTCCAAGCTACTGTTTCTCCATTCTCTTTTAGAAAAACACGGGCTACCTTGCCTTTGCGTTCTACATCCAGTTTGGCATCTCCGCTATTTTTCACGATGACCATAAGGACATCACCGACATGTTCTTTGTTATATGTAAAAATCATTGTTTCTATTTTCTCCTATTTCAGTCCTGCTAAAAAGTCATTAATTTGTTGCTTGCTTTTACGGTCGCGATTGACAAAACGACCGATTTCCTTGTCCTTTTCTAGAACAACAAGGCTAGGGATTCCGTAAACATCCCAGAGTTTAGCCAAATCCATATACTGGTCTCGGTCCACTCGAATAAAGGTGAACTCTGGATTGGTCTCCTCAATCTCTGGCAAGGCAGGATAGATATAACGACAATCGCCACACCAGTCTGCTACAAAAAGAAAGACCTTCTTGCCATCTTTTTCTACTAAAGATGCTAATTCTTCTATACTTGCTGGTTGTATCATAAGACTTCCTCCTCATAGACTAGGTCTTCGTTTTCATAGATAAAGGTATAATGACGGCCATCCTCAAAAATGACACCACCGACTAGTCGTTCTAGACTACTTTCATAAACTTGAACATAGAGAGTCGCAATTTCCCCCATATCTGAAAAATGGTCTCGCACAATCGCTGTCAACTCTTCCTGAGTCTTCATGAGCTTATGGTCATCTGCAACTTTTTTCGTAGCAAGGGCAAGGCTCCCAATACCAAGCAGAGCCAGACCTGCCATCAACATTTTTTTAGCTTTCATACCATTCATTTTAACACAAAAAAGACTTTAGGACAAATGAGGAAGCAGCAGAAAATCAAGTAAAAAGCCTCTTCCTTTAAGGAAAAGGACTTCTTATACTCAATGAAAATCAAAGAGCAAACTAGGAAGCTAGCCGCAGGTTGCTCAAAGCACTGCTTTGAGGTTGTAGATAGAACTGACGAAGTCAGCTCAAAACAGCGTTTTGAGGTTGTGGATGACGCTGACGTGGTTTGAAGAGATTTTCGAAGAGTATGATTCTTATTGCCAGGCGCCTGAGTTACCAACGTAGTAACCATCAGGTGTGTAGGTATTGCGAAGCATCTTACCTGATGAAGCTAGATAATACCACTTACCATTGTCTTTGACCCAATCATTCGCAATCATGGCACCAGAAGAACTTACATAATACCATTCTCCCTTGTCATAAAGCCAAGTGCTTGCTTTCATGGCTCCTGAGGTTGATAAATAGTACCACTTGCCTTGGTCGTAAAGCCAGTCACTCGCAATCATGGCTCCTGATGATTTAAAGGCATACCAGTTGCTACCTTGATAAAGCCAAGTTTGATTGAACATGACCCCTTTATCATTCATAAAGTACCAAGTTCCATTGTCATAAACCCAATCCTTCTGCACTAATTGACCTTGTTTTTGATAGTACCAGTTTTGATTTGATTTTAGCCAACTTTCTGCTTTTACAATCGGATAAAGTTCTTTGAAAGATCCTCCATCATATTTGTGACTGATAGATTTTAGTTTTTCAAGTTTCAACTCGCCATTGCCATAGTCTGCCCAAGCAAAGACTTTTTGACCATTGACAGTCTCTGGTAAAGTAGCAGTGTAAGTCTTGGTTTGATAATCCCATTTAGCATCGAGGTAGGTGTATTGATCATTTGATTCTTCAATACGATAGTAACCTCTCTTTCCACTATCATTATGAATATCATCCACAACTTTCGTTGACCAGGTCTTGACTTCGTTTCCGCTCTTAGCCTCGACCTTGATATCTCCTCTATAGCCATATGGAACATAGAAATTCAGATAACGCCCTTCTACGCCAATCATAGACTTGTCCTTTTCTTGACCTAGGAAATTGACAGTTTGATCTTGACCATTGAGACTAACTGTCCACTCGATTTTCTCTGTTTTTGGCAAATCCAAGACTTTGATATCCACTTCATGACCATTGTTAAACCGAAGAATCTTGCCATCTTGATACTGTACTCCACACTTAACAACCCATTCTTCTTTAAGCTCAAATGCCTGCCCTGAATGTGGAAAAGCCAGTAAAGCTAGACCAGCTAGAGACAAACCAAATAGTGTGATTTTCTTCATTGTAGTTCCTCCTTAGTTGTTGTTATGTTAATTATATCACTATGTTTTTATTTTGCAACTCATATCCTAAATATGCAAGCAAAAAACCTCTGAGATTGTTCTCAAAGGTTATAATCTAGCTAATTGCTGTTCTCAACTGCTGCAGTGACAAAGGCTGTGTAGAGTTCTTCTGGGCGATTTGGACGGCTTGACAGTTCAGGGTGATACTGACACGCTACAAAGAATTTATTTTCAGGAATTTCCACGATTTCTACCAAACGATTGTCTGGAGAAACTCCTGAGAAGACAAAGCCTGCTGCCTCAAACTGCTCACGGAAGGCGTTGTTAAACTCATAACGGTGACGGTGACGGCGTTGCACCACTTCTTGATTGTGATAAGCAGCCGCAGCCTTAGAGCCACGTTTCAACTTAGATGGATAAAGTCCCAAACGAAGGGTTCCACCCATATCCTCAACATCAATCTGATCACGCATGATATCAATGATAGGGTATTTTGTTTCTGGTGCAAGCTCTGCAGAATTGGCACCTTCGAGTCCTAAAACGTGACGAGCAAACTCAATACAAGTCAGCTGCATTCCCAAGCAGACACCTAACATTGGAACATCATTTTCACGCGCATAGCGGATGGCTTGGATTTTACCTTCCGTACCACGTTGACCAAAACCTCCTGGTACGATGATTCCGTCTGCATCAGACAAGAGCTCTGCTACATTCTCTGCCGTCACATCATTGGCATTGATCCAATTGATTTTAACTTCTGCATCGTTGGCATAACCAGAGTGTTTCAAGGCTTCAACAACAGAAATGTAGGCATCTTGCAACTCAACATACTTACCGACAAGGGAAATTTTTACTTGTTTCTTGAGGTTCATGACCTTGTCCACCATAGCTGACCACTCTGTCATATCCGCTGCTGGTGCGTCTAATTTCAAGTGATCACAGACAATTTGGTCCATACCTTGTGCCTGCAAGTTCAATGGAATTTGGTAAAGATGTTCAACATCTAAAGACTCGATAACAGCCTCTGGTGCCACATCACAGAACTGGGCCAGTTTGTTTTTAATTCCTTGACCAGCTGGCTCTTCTGTACGAATAACCAACATATTTGGCTGGATTCCCAAACCGCGTAATTCTTTTACAGAGTGTTGAGTTGGTTTGGTTTTCATTTCACCAGCTGCCTTGAGGTAAGGAAGGAGAGTTGTATGGATGTACATGACATTGTCCGCACCCACATCTGCCTTCATCTGACGAAGGGCCTCTAGGAATGGCAAGGACTCGATATCCCCGACAGTTCCACCAACTTCTGTAATAATGACATCAGAATCAGTCGTTAGAGCGGCACGCTTAATTTTTTCTTTCAAAGCATCTGTGATATGAGGAATGACTTGAACAGTTGCCCCAAGGTATTCTCCACGGCGTTCCTTACGAAGAACTTCACTATAAATTTTCCCAGTTGTCACGTTGGAATATTTATTGAGATTGATATCAATGAAACGTTCATAGTGACCCAAGTCCAAATCTGTCTCAGCTCCGTCATCTGTCACAAAAACTTCCCCGTGCTGGTAAGGACTCATAGTTCCTGGATCAATATTGATATAAGGGTCAAATTTTTGAATGGTTACTTTTAGACCACGATTTTTCAAGAGACGTCCCAGACTTGCTGCTACAATCCCTTTCCCAATAGACGATACCACACCACCAGTTACAAAAATATATTTCGTAGACATAGATTCCTCTTTCTAAAATGCTCAAGGCCTTGTTAACTACAAGGGGAGATAGAAAACAAAACCCTACTAATAAGAATAATCTGGGACAACTGCACCAGATTCACAACTAAAATACAAGAAGATAACTTCTTGAAAAAACAAAAATAGCTCCCTAAGAACTAGGGAGCCCCGACCTCTAAAAGAGGTGCCCGAACATTATGATACCTAAAATTAGGATAATTGTCAATAGCTAACTTTTATTCCTCGATGTTTTCAGCATCATCATCTGAAAACTCGTCGTCATCTTCGTTAAGATCCACGTCTTCACCCAAGTCATCTGGGGCTATTTCGTTGATTTCTGCATCGTAAGCTTCCACTTCATTTTTCTCATCATCTGGATTTTCATCATCGTATGAAAGAGCTGGATCTGCTTCGTATGCATCTTCGTCTTCTGGATCATCTGCATTGTAGTCAATAGCATCAGAATCACCATCCATGAAGGCATTGACACGTTTTTTCTTAGCTTTTGGTGCTACTTCATCGTCGTCATTTTCTTCAAGAGCGATGATTTCTTCGTCGATTTCGTCTACACCATACCATGAACGAAGCCCCCATTTGTTGTCTCCAAGTGAGATGAAGCTACCGTCAAAGTTCAACTCTGTGTAGAACAAAGGCAAGGCTTCACGGATATCGCTGTTTGATGTTCCAAGGTAGTTTTGAATTTCGTTTACAAGATCGCTAAAATGCATCTCATGGTCGCGACCACGAAGTTCCAAGATAGCACGCGCTACCTCAATCATAGATAGTTCACTTTTTTCTTGCCCAGCAAATACTTCTAATTCCAAAGCGTTTCTCCTCATTTATACTACTATCGCCAGAGCGAACAGACTCTGACCTCATTTTATCATTTACTCTTTATTTTACGATAATTTTGCAGAATAGTCAAAGGTTAAGGGGAACTAATACAAATCTTCTAAGCTTCTATATTCAATGATTTCATTTTTTATGATGCTCTTTTGGAATTCAAAATGATTCAAAGGATTATCAATTAACACTAGCTTGGGAATATCATCTAGGTTAGTAACTAAGGATAAAATAAAATCTGATTTAAACTCTTTGGCTTTTTCATATTCTCTGGCAGTCAATCGAATGCGACCCTTAGATTTTCGAATTCCTTTAACTTCGGCAAGATAGGAATGCTCTTGAACATCTACTTGAAAGTCATATCCATCACCATAAAGACGGGCATCGGTCAATAGTCCACCTTGAAATTTTTCTTCTTTATCAAAATGAAGGAGAAAATAATTCTCAGCCTCCATTCCAGTTTCTTGTAGACGTTTGAATTTAGTTCGAATAATTGGTTTTTCAATGGTAGTAATGCCTGTTCGCTTTCCTTCGCTGGCAAGTAACATTTTAACGATTTCAGCATAACTATGAACATCTTCATTTCCAAACATCATATCAATTAAATCTTTACGAAAACGGTAAACTTCAGCTTTCTGCCACCAACCTTTTCGATTATTGTCAAAATAAGGATCAAATAAATCCATTCTATTTTTTACAACTCCAGTTGTTTCAGCAATTCCCAGAGAAACCACATAGCGATAAAACTCCGACTTGCTAGAACATTGAAATTCTTTTATAAAAAGCTTGTCAAACTTAGCAAGACCATAGCCAATTAAATTTAACAATTCATAATGCGGGTGCTTATACTCAATGAAAATCAAAAATCAAACTAGGAAGCTAGCCGCAAGCTGTACTTGAGTACGGTAAGGCGACGCTGACGTGGTTTGAATTTGATTTTCGACGAGTATTAGACATCACTTTCTCCATCAATAAATATTGATTTCATTATACCAAAAAACACGGCTCATCACCGTGTTTCTGTGTTTATTTCACCAACTTCTTCATCTCATCAATACGTGCGACGGTCGCATCGTATTTCGCTTGGTAGTCGGCTTGTTTGTCACGTTCTTTTTGGACAACTTCTGGTTTGGCATTGGCTACGAAGCGCTCGTTAGAGAGTTTCTTGCCGACCATATCCAGTTCTTTTTGCCATTTAGCGAGTTCCTTGTCGAGACGAGCCAGCTCTTCTTCGACATTGAGAAGATTAGCCAGTGGCAAGTAGATTTCTGCTCCTGTGATGACACTTGACATTGCGAGTTCAGGGGCAGGGATGGTTGATGCGATTTCCAAGTGTTCTGGATTTGTGAAGCGTTTGATGTAGTTGACATTGCTGTTAAAGAAGGCTTCCAAGTCGCTATCGCTTGTTTTAACAAGGATGGTGATAGGCTTGCTTGGTGCTACGTTTACTTCAGCACGCGCATTACGAACGGCACGGATCAAGTCTTTGAGACTCTCTACACCTGTGTGAGCAGCGAGGTCTTCAAAGGCTGGATTGACAGTTGGGTAAGCCGCTGTAACGATAGAGCCTTCTGAGATTTGTCCAAAGATTTCCTCTGTCACAAATGGCATGATTGGGTGGAGGAGACGAAGGATCTTGTCCAAAGTGTAAAGGAGAACAGAACGTGTGATAACTTTCTCTTCTTCGTTGTCGCTGTAAAGGACTTCCTTAGTCAACTCAACGTACCAGTCCGCAAACTCATCCCAGATGAAGTTGTAGAGGATATGTCCAGCGACACCAAACTCAAACTTATCAAAGTTGGCAGTAGCTTTTCCGATTGTTTCATTGAGGTTGTGGAGAATCCAGCGATCAGTGACATTTCCAGCTTCCTTGTTGACCACTTTTTCGACATTGGCAGTTGCTTGCTCAAGGGTCAAGCCTTCATTGTTCATAAGGATGTAGCGAGAGATGTTCCAGATTTTGTTAATGAAGTTCCATGAAGCATCCATTTTCTCGTAAGAGAAGCGCACGTCTTGTCCTGGTGCAGAACCGTTTGAAAGGAACCAACGAAGGGCATCAGCACCGTATTTCTCAATGACATCCATAGGGTCAATTCCGTTTCCGAGAGATTTAGACATCTTGCGTCCTTGCTCGTCACGGATGAGACCGTGGATAAGCACGTTTTGGAATGGCTGACGACCAGTAAATTCCAAGGATTGGAAGATCATACGAGATACCCAGAAGAAGATGATGTCGTAACCTGTTACCAAGGTTGAAGTTGGGAAGTAGCGTTTGAAGTCTGCTGAGTCGACATCAGGCCAGCCCATGGTTGAGAATGGCCAAAGGGCAGAACTGAACCAAGTATCCAAGACATCTTCATCTTGTGTCCATCCGTCACCTTCTGGAGCTTCTTCACCGACGTACATTTCACCCTCAGCATTGTACCAAGCAGGGATTTGATGACCCCACCAGAGCTGACGAGAGATTACCCAGTCGTGTACATTTTCCATCCATTGAAGGAAGGTATCGTTGAAACGAGGTGGGTAGAATTCTACCTTGTCCTCTGTATCTTGGTTGGCAATAGCATTCTTAGCCAATTGGTCCATCTTGACGAACCACTGAGTAGACAAGCGTGGTTCAACCACAACACCTGTACGCTCTGAGTGACCAACACTGTGAACACGTTTTTCGATTTTAACAAGGACACCGATTTCTTCCAACTTGGCAACGACTGCCTTACGAGCTTCAAAACGGTCCATGCCTGCAAATTCAAAGGCCAAGTCATTCATGGTTCCGTCATCATTCATGACGTTGACTTGTGGCAAGTTATGGCGTTGACCAACCAAGAAGTCGTTTGGATCATGGGCAGGCGTGATTTTCACAACACCAGTACCAAACTCAGGGTCTGCGTGTTCATCCCCAACGATTGGAATCAATTTATTAGCGATTGGAAGGATGACATTTTTTCCGATCAAGTCCTTGTAGCGTGGGTCTTCTGGATTGACCGCAACGGCAACATCCCCAAACATAGTCTCAGGACGAGTTGTTGCCACTTCAAGGGCGCGTGAGCCGTCTTCTAGCATGTAGTTCATGTGATAGAAGGCACCTTCTACGTCCTTGTGGATAACTTCGATATCAGAAAGGGCTGTGCGAGCAGCTGGGTCCCAGTTGATGATAAACTCACCACGGTAGATCCAACCTTTCTTGTAAAGGTCCACAAAGACCTTACGAACAGCTTTTGACAAACCTTCGTCAAGAGTGAAACGCTCACGAGAGTAGTCTACAGAGAGCCCCATCTTGCCCCATTGTTCCTTGATAGTAGTGGCATATTCGTCTTTCCATTCCCAGACCTTGTCGAGGAATTTTTCACGACCTAGGTCATAACGCGTAATACCCTCACCACGTAAGCGCTCCTCAACCTTAGCTTGAGTGGCAATCCCCGCGTGGTCCATCCCTGGAAGCCAAAGCGTATCAAAACCTTGCATGCGTTTTTGACGGATGATAATATCTTGAAGAGTCGTATCCCAAGCGTGACCAAGGTGGAGTTTCCCAGTTACGTTTGGTGGTGGAATCACGATAGAATAAGGCTTAGCCTTTTGATCGCCTGAAGGCTTGAAAACATCAGCATCAAGCCATTTTTGGTAACGACCAGCCTCAACCTCGGCTGGATTGTATTTAGGTGAAAGTTCTTTAGACATGTGTTTGTCCTTTCTCTATTTTGTTCATTTTATTTTGAATTTGCTTAGCAACTTCTTCTGCAGACAAATTCGTATTATTTATTTTAAGGTAGTGGTACAACTCATTCGGTTGATGTTGGGAATTTAATTGAAGTGTTTCAGCAGTCTCTAAAATTTCTCTTTCAGATACCTCAATATGTCGTTTTAAGGGTTTGTGCTTTAATCGATTCTCCGTTCGATTTCGATGTAAGCGCTCCTCAAGACTTGTTTCCAACTCCACAAAAAGAATCTCTTGATGATAGTCATCCAATAAATCCTGAATTTGCTTTAAATACATCAGCTGGTACTGATTTGAAAAATCAATTACGTCAGTTAAAATTACTGATCGCTGATTTCTTGCACTTGCTCCAAGGAAAGAAAAGGTGATTCCACGAACAAATTCCCACATTTCCTCTGTAAAGTCCTGATAGATTTCTAATGCAAAATCGATGGCTTGATGGTTATAAAAGAGGGTAGAATCCGTCAGTCGAGATAGTTCTTGACCAATGGTCATTTTTCCTGAGGCCGGAGCACCAATGATGAAAACATGCATCAAATTACCTCCCACTCACTCCTCAGCAAACCATATATCAGACTGTCACAGCGGTTTCCTTGAACATCTTTACGGTCTCGGATACGAGCTTCGAGGGTAAATCCAAGTTTTTCTGCAACTCGTTTACTTTGGACATTATAACCAAAACAAGTCAATTCAATCTTGTGAAGACCTAGTTCTCTAAAAGCTAGGTCAATCAAAGCTCGCGCTGCTTCTGGAACATAACCTCGACCCCAATAGTCTGGGTGCAAGGTGTAGCCAATCTCCAGTACATCGTCTTCGTGCCGATGGTTGAAATCAACAGAGCCGATGACTTTATCGGTTCCTTTGACGACAATCCCATAGCCAGCTGGGAGATTGTCCTTTTGATTGCGTTCTGGAAGGATATGCTCCAGATAGTAAACCTCATCTTCAAGGGTTTTGACTGGAGGAAAGCCTGCTGGATAGGCGACCTCTGGCAAACTAGCATAGGCATGGATATCTTCAGCGTCAGTCACTGTACGAACTCGTAGGACGAGTCGTTCGGTTTCTAATCGTTCTGGCAATTCAGCTCTTGACATCCTTCTTCCTCGCTTTCTTGATAAAGCTTCCCATGGGATTGACTCGGTCATCTAGATAACGATAAACGCGCTGATGCCCGTCCCCCATAAAGTAAGTCGGCGCAAAACGGTCATTTTTAAAATGTCCCTTATCATCCAAGAGTTCAGAATTAACCAGTCGCTCGATAATCTTGGCAAAGATGTGACAAATACCGTCTTCCTCAATAATTCTATCAACTTGACATTCTAATACGACTGGACAAGCCTCTAAAATCGGAGACTGAGTCTGTTCAGAAATCTCGTGGTCTAGCCCCAGGTGTTTCAATTTCTCTCGATGACTGATAAAACCAGCCTGCTCCATCTCGAGCATGAGATTTTCATCAGGAATATTCACAGTAAACTTCTGGTAATGCTTGATTTGCTCAGCCGCATTTTCCTCAGCTCCGACACCAATGACTAGCCAATCTCCCAAGCTATAAGAGGAGCTACAGGTCGTAATATTGTGTCCAAAATTCTGATCCTGATATCCCAAAATGAAAATAGGAAAGCCATAATAGAGTTTACTTGTTTTAAAAGATTGCTTCATGACAACCTCCTTTGACCAAGATACAAAAGAAAAACCCTGCCATCTACATGACAGGGACGAATGTGTTTATCCGCGGTACCACCCAAATTCGGGCAAGGCCCGCAACTCTCGTCTTTAAAATAAAAAGACAATTTTATTTCATTTTTCATCCATTAGCAACCAGTTTTGACACATTTGTGGACTTCTCAGCACCGCCACTTTCTGTAAAATGTGGGATTCAAAACACCTCTAATGGCTTTATTGTAACAAGATTTTGACGGAAATGCAAGGATCAAGAAAAATTACTTGAACTTGATGCCATTTTCCTTCAATTTCTTAATAGTAGCTGGGCCGATTCCTTTCAAGGCAAGGAGTTCTTTTTCAGTCCAGTTTTTGAAATCTGACGCAGACTTGATTCCTTCATCATAGAAAGTTTTGGCACGG
This sequence comes from Streptococcus mitis, assembly GCF_946188685.1. Taxonomy (GTDB): domain Bacteria; phylum Bacillota; class Bacilli; order Lactobacillales; family Streptococcaceae; genus Streptococcus; species Streptococcus mitis_CC. The sequence goes on along the minus strand of NZ_CAMHWH010000004.1, from coordinate 176,491 downwards.
TCAAGTGGAAGTCCACCCAAGTTTGCTGCAAAATCTTCTACAGAATTGGCTACTTTTTGAGCTTGCTCTTTGGTAGCTTCTACTGCTTGTTCAACTTTTTTAGAAACAGCCTTACCAGCTTGGCTTGCTGACTGTTCTGCACGTTTTACGACTTTTTTTGTCTCTTCTACAACCTTCGTCACAGTACTTGAGAAAGCACCTGCACGACGGAGGCTATTTCGTAATTGTTTTTTACGATTGAGTTTCTTTGACATGATAAAATCCTTTCAATAAAAAACCCCTGCTCTGACAAGGATTTAATATAAATATTCTATCAAGATTTTAGTAAAAAATCAAGAATCTATCTCGTTTAATAATTTCTCTCACCAAACAAGCCTTCTGGCAAATCATGGAATCCCTTGCCTGCTTTGAAGTTTTCAAACTTACCAAGCAAAAACTGATAAGCATCCAAGCGACTTTCGTATCGAATCATGGCATCTTTGGCACGCTCATCTTGGTCTTCTTCATAGACTTTTTGGCTTTCCTTGTGCGCCATGTCGTTAATCATAATCTGGGTATTGACCCAAGCCTCAAATTCCTTCATAAACTCTTGTTCGTAACTCATTTTTTCTCCTTATTCTAATCCACGGAAATAGTCCGTATCAATCTCACGGTAGGGTTGAATATCCTGAACATACTCCAGCACCCCTTGAAATTCTCCCTCTTCATCGTGCACTGCTGCGTAGGTGATGTGGACAAACTTACCTCGCGACTCAGACTTGAACCACATTTCATACTTGTCCTTAGTACCCTCACGAAGCCCCTTCATAATGGTCTTAACCTTGTCCAAATACTTAGGTGGATGACAGAGTTCAACATTGCGCCCAACTTGGGACGGCGTCCGTTTGAAAATCATCTCGTCAGTCGGCGTATTGTCATTATAATACTGGAAAATATCGTCTTTATTGACAAAAGTAATCTCCATAGGGAGGTGATTGAGAATGAGATTGGCCTGCTCGACCGAGAGATAGCCATTGCCAAAAGACTGTTGACTATGACGGTCCAGCACTGCTTCCTTTTCCTTAGGAGTAAAGGTAATGGTAAACTGTCCTTCTGGCGTATCGATAACTTGTTGAACTTGACCTTCTGCCATATCTAGCTGTACAGGCTCCTCTGCACTCTTTTCCTCGACAAAACTCTGGCGTTCTGGCACCCATTTCTCAGACGGACGGATGATGGCATAGCCATAAGTATCGCTCTCCTCCGCAATCTGAAGCCAGTCATCCTGAGTAAAGGACTCGAGGAGAATCATGAGAAGGATGGACTCTTCCTTGAAAATCATACTTTCAAACTCTGTCGCAAAGGCTTCAAAAGCTTCCTTTACGCTTCTAATTGACACTTCTGGTAGTGACTTGGCTGTCGCTAAAGCTGTTTGAAAGAGTTCCCTGATCTGATCATCCACTCCCCACATGACCTTAGGAGGTGAATCGTGTCCATAGCGCTCCATGATAGGAAAGAAGAGTTCTTCTTTACGTTGGTAATGGATATCAAATTGACCCACAAGTCCCATCTGACGCACCAAGCCCTTACGCATCTCAGCAAGCATTTCTTCATCTTCCATAGACTCATAAGTATCTAACAATCTCCGAATGCGAATCAAGGCAGCGCGGAGTGCCAGATTTTCATCCTTGAAGACGCGAACTGGGTGACCTGGGTGCTCAGTATCTGCAACTTCGACACCCTTAACAGCATTTTTAAAAAGATTAGCATGGACATCACAGAGCTCCATGACATCTTCAAAGGTAACACCTGAGTCTGAGTTCATCAGCTCGTGTTCCATAAGGGAAATCTCGATGGCTGAGACACCTGTAAAGGTCGCATCAAAGCGCTCTTGAACCGACTCAGGAGAAGCACCATTATGCAATTCTAACAAAATATCCCGTAGGATATGAATCCGTTCATCTGCCATTAGTCTAATCCAATCACTTCGTAGCCATTTGCTTCCAGTGTGCGAACAATCTTGTCCATAGGAGTTCCTTCTAGCTTAGAACCCTGTTTGAGCGATACTTTGCGCCCAACGGTGTTGCGCATCAAGGGATTGGCTAGAGGTTTAAAACCAAGCTCCACTAGGATTTCCAAGACTTCTGGATGCTTGTCCACCACTTCTGCAACAGGAATTGACACATCGATGATATTGTCCATAACGACCTCCATGTATGTTCTAATACTCAATGAAAATCAAAGAGCAAACTAGGAAGCTAGCCACAGGCTGTACTTAAGTACGGTAAGGTGAAACTGACGTGGTTTGAATTTGATTTTCGAAGAGTATAAAATGATTTTACTGCTTATATTATATCATATGGGAAGAGATTAAAAAACTAGCAGTGGAGTTCCTGCTAGTTATCTGCGACTTGAATTACGACCTAAATAAGTTTAAAGAGCCAATCCAATATTTTAAATAATAGCTTGTAAAACAGCAATTGGACCGCAAAAGAGATGATCATCCAAAAGAATTTCAAAATCCCAATAATCGGTTTGATAAAAATAATGGCAAGAAGTGCCCAGAAAAATTTCATTTTTTATCCTCTGGCTTAATGAGCCACCGAGCCGTATCCATTAACTTGTCTGCAATAAAAAGTTTACCTAGACCGACAACAACATTGTCATCTTTCTTTATCGTTTTCATTACTTTTACACCTTGTACGGTCAAAAAGTAATTACCATAGATTTTAGCAAAAGCTTTGATAGGCCCCATATTATCTTCCCTCGTTTAACTACACTTTCAAAATATTGAAGATACCAGTCTTGCTGGCTATTTCTGTGAAATTTACTCTTTTCATTTCCTATAATATCATACAAGTTGAATTTTATAAGGCTTTTTAATAATGTTTAACTCTGGAAAGATTCTGCCAGCATGTTTATTGCCTTTTCCTCCACCAAAAAAGAGGGTTGCCCCTCTTCTTAGTTCTTATCCAGATTGCGTAGCATTTCGTCAATCTTGTTTCCATACTCGATGGATTCGTCTTTGACGAAGGTCAAATCTGGGATTTTGTACAATTTCAAATTGCGACCAAGTTCACGTTTGATGGTACCAGTTGCTTTTTCAAGCCCGATTTGAGCTTTTTGGTTATCCGAAGCAAGGTTACTCAAAATGGTGTAGTAAACTTTGGCAACAGACAAGTCACCTAGCATCTGAACATCTGTGATGGTCACACCTTGGACACGCGGATCACGGACTTTCTTTTGCAAAATCTCATTGACTTCACGCTTGATTTCCATGCCCACACGATCCGTACGGAAATGATTTGCCATGATATTCCTTTCTCTACTTTGAACCAAAAGCTAGGCCAGCAGACCTAGCTATTTTTAAACTTATTGATTTTCATTTCAAATTGGAACGAAGTTCAATTTGAAATCATCTGCTTCTTTCGCCGTGGTGAAAGTGATGGAACTGATTTATCAGTCCCATCACAGGGGATTTTTGAGACCCTAGGCTCAAAAACAAGTAATGAAACCATCGGTTTGCTTGCGTCCCTCACCACCTAAGAAAGGAGCAAAAATCTTATCTTTTAATTTCTTCCATGACGTATGCCTCAATCACATCATCAGTCTTGATATCATTGTAGCCATCAATCATCAAACCACCTTCACGACCATTTGTAACTTCTTTGACGTCGTCTTTGTAGTGTTTCAAGCTTGCGAGTTCACCGTCATAGATAACAACACCGTCACGGATTACACGGACTTTAGAATCACGGGTAACCTTACCGTTGATAACCATAAATCCACCGATAGTTCCCACTTTAGACACCTTAAATGTTTCACGGATAAGAGCTTCACCGATGATTTTTTCTTCAAATTCAGGATCCAACATTCCTTTCATGGCTTCTTCCATCTCTTCGATAACCTTGTAGATAATGCTATGGAGACGGATTTCCACATCGTCAGCATCTGCTTGTTGACGAGCTTGTGGTGTAGGACGTACGTTGAAACCAACGATGAAGGCATTTGAAGCTTCCGCAAGAGTCACGTCTGATTCATTGATCGCACCGACCGCTGAGTGGACGATAGTAACTTTAACACCTTCCACGTCGATCTTTTGAAGTGAGGCAGAAAGGGCTTCAACAGAACCTTGTACGTCTGCCTTGATGATGACGTTAACAGACTTAAGTTCACCAGCTTTAAGCGTATCAAAGAGGTTTTCAAGGCTGACACGTTGGGTAGCTTGACGTTGTTTCATGAGGGCACGTTTGGCACGTTCTTCACCTGCTGCACGCGCAGATTTTTCATCTTCGTAAACAGCAAAGTGGTCACCCGCCATTGGCGCTTCGTTCAAACCTGTGATAGAAACTGGTGTTGATGGTCCAGCAACTTTAACACGACGACCAAGGTCATTGGTCATAGCACGAACACGACCGAAGGTATTTCCGACAACGATTGGGTCTTGAACATTCAAGGTACCTTGTTGAACAAGAAGGGTTGCGACCGCACCTTTTCCTTTATCCAAGCGCGCTTCGATAACTGTACCGATCGCACGCACTGTTGGGTCTGCCTTGAGTTCTTGGATTTCAGCCACAAGAAGGACTGTTTCCAACAATTCTTCGATATTTTGGTTGAATTTAGCCGAGATTTCAACAAATTCAGAATCTCCACCCCAAGCGGTTGACATAACCCCATGCTCTGCCAATTCACCGATAACGCGTTCTGGGTTGGCACCTGGTTTATCAATCTTGTTGATAGCTACGATGATTGGAACGTTGGCCGCTTTTGAGTGGTTAATGGCTTCGATAGTCTGAGGCATAACCCCGTCATCTGCCGCTACAACCAAAATAGTAATATCGGTAACAGAAGCACCACGCGCACGCATAGATGTAAAAGCCGCGTGTCCTGGTGTATCAAGGAAGGTAATCTTCTTGCCATTTTCCACGATTTGGTAGGCACCGATATGCTGAGTGATACCACCTGCTTCACCTGTCGCAACACGAGAGTTACGGAGGGTATCTAGGAGGGTTGTTTTACCGTGGTCAACGTGTCCCATGATAGTTACAACTGGTGGACGCTCAACCAATTCATCTTCATTGAGATAACCATCTTCGACAAAGAAACGTTCGATGTCAGCATTATCCACTTCAACCTTTTGTTTGGCTTCGATACCGTAATCCACCATGAGGAGTTCGATGGTTTCTCCATCCAAGGATTGATTTTGTGTGGCCATGACGCCCATCATAAAGAGTTTCTTAACGATTTCAGCTGGTTCACGTTTGATACGTTTTGCGATTTCCGCAACGGTCATACCATCTGTATATTCAAATTCTGTTGGCAATTCATGGAATTTACGCTCTGTAACAGGTTTTGGAGCCTGATTACGGTTGTTCTTGTTATTGCCTTTTTTGTTCTTTTTGTTGTTATTCCAGTTACTATTCTTTTGATTTCTCACTTGATTTTGACTACTTCGATTCTTTTGTTGTTTTCTAGGACCATCTTCTTCGTGATCATAATCATCACGTTCTTTGTCTGGTCGAGCTTGTTTTTTACGACGTGTATCCACTGGCGCTTCTTTAGCTACAGGAGCTGGTTCAACCACTGCTTGAACTTGTTGCGCTTGTTCAGCTAACTTAGCCACTTCTTCAAAGATTTCCTCTGGCTCCTTGCGTTTGTTTGCTTGGGCCAAGGCTTCTTTGGCAGCCTGAGTCTGCTTGAAACGTTCCTCACTTGAACGTGCGTACTCTGCATTTTGCTCTGCTTTTAGGGCTGCTGCACGAGCTTTAAAGTCAATGCGTGGAGCCGCTTGATTTGGACGCTTGTCCTCTTGCTGACGGCGCTCATTGCCACGATTTTGCTGGCCTTGCTGTTTCTTAGCTTGGTCATTAAAACGACGATTGTCGCGGTTGCCTTGACCTTGTTTTCCACCATTGCGACCGTCGTTTTTCTGACGGTTCCCGTTTTGTTGTCGGTCACGGTTATTGCCCTTATTTTGCTTGCGTCGTTCTGCCTGCTCTTTGGCACGGGCTTCACGCTCAGCCTTGAAATTACGGCTTTGCGGTTTAGCTGCTACTTTTTCTGCCTTCGGAGCAACTGGTTCAGCCGTTTTTGCCTCTTTCTTGGCTACAGCTGGTTTTACTGCCTCAGATTTTTCAACTTTCTTTTCTGCACTTGCTTTTGGTGCTGCAGGTTTTGCTTCTTCTTTCGGAGCAGCTGCAGGCTTAAAGCTGGCAGCGATTTTTGCAGCGACAGCTTCTTCCACACTTGATGAGTGGCTTTTCACATCCAAGCCCAACTCTTTTGCACGCGCTACAACTTCTTTGCTTTCTTTTCCAAGTTCTTTTGCGATTTCGTACAATCTTTTCTTAGACAAATCATGTCCTCCTCTTCTATTCCATAAGAGACCTCATTTTCTTTGTAAATCCAGCATCTGTTACAGCCAAAACCTTTCTCGATTTCCCGACTGCTATGCTTAATTCCAGTGTTGAAAACACGGTTACAATTTCTACTTGATAATAATGACTTTTATCTTGAATCTTCTTGGTCAGATTGGGTCCAGCATCATGGGCTAGAAAGACCAACTTGGCCTTGCCATCTTGAATGGCCTTGACCACCAATTCTTCACCCGATATAATCCGCCCTGCTCTCTGAGCAAGTCCCAAGAGATTGCTTATCTTTTGCTTATTCAAGTCCTAACTCTCTTCTTTTTACTTTGTGATCCACATAAGCGATCAACTCGTCATAAAAGCTTTCTTCCACTTCCATGTCAAAGCTACGGTTAAAGACCTTCTTCTTTTTAGCCTCTAAGGCTTCTGCATTGTCTAGCTTGATATAAGCGCCACGGCCATTGGCCTTGCCTGTCGGATCGATAAAGACTTGTCCTTCCTTGTTCTTAACAATGCGGAGCAAATCACGCTTATCAATCACTTCGTTGGATACAACAGACTTGCGCAAAGGGATTTTTCTTGTTTTCATCTTTCCCTCCTCTAGCAGCTTTTATTCTTCTACAGTATCGTTTTCTGCTTCCAAATCTACTGAAGCAGTCTCTTCCATGGCTTCAAATTCACTAGCAGACTTGATATCGATACGGTAACCAGTCAAGTGAGCTGCCAAGCGAACGTTTTGCCCACGACGACCGATTGCAAGAGAAAGCTTGTTATCAGGAACAACCACCAAGGCACGTTTGCTGTCGTTTTCGTCAAAGATAACTTGGTCAACTTCAGCAGGAGCGATGGCATTGTAGATAAATTCAGCTGGATCTGCTACCCACTCGATAACATCGATATTTTCTTCGATTGGTACCATACGGTCGCTCTTGGCATCGTAACGAGCCGGGTGGAATTTGCTAGTAATCTTCTTGATATTAGCTCCACCACGTCCAACGATTGTACCGATAGCGTCTACGTTTGGATTATGGCTACGAACTGCAACCTTAGTACGGTCACCAGCTTCACGAGCTACGCTCATGATTTCAACAGTTCCATCATAAACTTCTGGAATTTCTTGCTCCATCAAGCGTTTGATCATTTCTGGATGGCTACGGCTAACAAAGACGTTGACACCACGAGGGTTGTCTTCAACCTTGTAAACATATACTTCGATACGATCATGAGAAGCAAAAACTTCCCCAGGGATTTGGTCTTGTTTTGACAATTGGGCTTCGATGCTGCCGAGGTTGACATAGATGAAGCGATTGTCAAAGCGTTCTACTGTACCAGACATGATTTCTTGTTCATGCTCTTTGTAAGTATTGTAAGTGATGGCACGTGTTTGCTTGCGCATTTTTTCCATGATGGTTTGTTTGGCAGATTGAGCTGCTACACGACCAAACTCAGCAGGTGCTTCTTCAAACTTGATCTTGTCACCAAGCTCGTAGGCTGAATTAATGGCAAGAGCATCTTTCAAGCTGATTTCCAAACGGCTATCAAAGACTTCATCCACAACTTCACGAACAGTATAGACTGTGAAATCACCTGTTTTTTCATTGAAATCAATAGCTACGCTGTCTGATTGACCATAGCGTCTGCGATAAGCGGAACGAAGCGACTCTACTACTGCGTCGATGATGTCTTCTTTTTTGATTCCCTTGTCTTCTTCCAAAATGCGGAAGGCCTCTAGCATTTCTTTACTCATGTTTTCTTCACTTTTGAATCCTCAAAAGCTATCCTTTCTTTTTCTATAATTTTACTGCTAAACGTGCTTTTGATACTAAACTGTATGGAATTTGGACAGTTTTCTTACGCGTCTTGTCCATATATTCCATGGTCAACTCGTCCTCTTCGAAGGCCAACAAGGTTCCTTCAAAGACCTTTTGCTTATCGATGGCTTGGTAGAGCCCGACATGGATGTATTTCCCAACCGCTCCAGCAACGGCATCCTTGGTTTTTAAAGGACGTTCCAAGCCTGGACTGGTGATTTCTAGGAAATATTGTTCTGGGAAGGGATCTGGCTTGATGGTGTCTAGGACAGGACTGATAATTTCTGTCAAGTCTGCCGTGTCGTTCAAGGTAATTCCTTCAGGTTTATCTACAAAAATACTGAGAATCATGTCACTGCCAATCTTTCCATACTCGATATCCACGAGTTCGAAAGGCGCTTCTATGACAGGTTCTACAACTTCTCTGACTAATTCTACGATTGTTGCGATTGCGTCCACCTCCTCATAAGCAAGAGGCGAAGATATTTCCCCGCCTCTCTTTCTCATATTCTTACTCTTAGTATAGCACATTTGCCAACTTATGTAAAGCAAAAGCACTTATACAGCCTGATTTCAGGCTATTTCTTAAAATTCTGCCTCAACTCGGTAGATAACTTGCCCCTTGTTGGAGAATTTCTGCTCGTATTCTGTCATGACATTGCCTTCAAAATCACTGGCATGTAAATCGAGCCAAACACCATTGAGCTTCATGCCATATTGAGAAAAGCTCACTAGGCTGTACTCAAACAAGCCACGGTTATCCGTTTTGAAATGAATTTCTCCATTTTCAGGTAAGATACGCTTGAAGGTATCCAAGAAGGTCTTGTAAGTCAAACGACGCTTTTCATGGCGTTTTTTAGGCCATGGATCTGAAAAGTTCAGATACAAGCGATCAATCTCACCGTCTTCAAAGTAGTCAGTCAAGTCAGAACCATCTACCCACAAAAGCTTGATGTTAGGCACTCCAACTTCAAGCACCTTGTCCAAAGCGTAGCTCAAAACCGACTTTTGAATATCAATCCCGATATAGTTGATGCCAGGGTTTTGGTTGGCCATACCTGAAACAAAGGCACCCTTTCCACTTCCAACTTCCACATGAATGGGATTGTCGTTACCAAACAAGTCCCGCCATTTCCCCTTGGCTTCCAAGGGATTGAGGACTACATACTGGGGATTTGCTTCTAGTAATTCTGTCGCCCCTTTACGATTTCTAACTCTCATCTTCTCTTTCCATACTTGTCTCGGAAGTGACGCAGGCCATGAATCTCCCGATTGACATTTTCTAAATCTTGGTTCATATAATACTTGGAAATCTGGCTCAAGTAAGACAATTGACCGTACCAATACAATTTATTTAATACCGTTTGATTGTACTTATAACCGTAGTAGGTCAACCATTCCTTCCACTGATGTTCTGGAATATAATGGCAGAGCATATGGGCCACATCAAACATGCGATCAGTCAAGCGAACCGAATCCCAATCCACCAAATAAATCAAGCCACTGTCTGTCTCAATCCAATTACTATGTCGTACATCTCCATGGACAATGGTCGCATGGTCCTCTCTAAATCCTGGAATAGTCTGACGTAAATCAGCCATCACTTCACTGATAAAATGATTTTTACGCAAAGCATCTGGAGCCGTTTCCTGCCAAGACTGTAATAAATCTACAGGTGTTTCCATGGCATATCCCAAACGACTCAACTGTGTCATCAACGGACGTGAGCGATGAAGACGGGTTAAAATATTGACGATTTGCTTACGATTCATATCATAGGGGGTCAATATCTTGCCTGTCAACCATTCTTGAGCACACATATCACGCCCATCTGCCAAACGGCGACTCCATAATAATTGTGGAGCAATTTGTTCTCTAGCTAGACCAGGTAGGATTGGAGAGGTGTTCATTTTTACAAAGATGCGCTTCCCATCAGGATAGCTACCCATATAAGCCTTGCCACTTTTCCCAGGTATGGGAGTCAGTGTTAGCTCATTATCACCCAAATCCATTTCTTTCCTCCGTATAAAGTTTCCTTACTATTCTACTAGTTTTTGGCCTATTCGTCAACCGCTCCACGCCCGATTCTCAAAGAAAAGCATCTCAATTGGCTCGGGCTATCATTATAACTTGAAAAAGGCAAGCACCATCTCCTACTTACCTTTTCATGATTTTTATAAATAATATAGGAGTGGCCAACTGTTGTAAAACATGTGGACTAGAGTAGAAACCCACAAGTTTTGGCTCTTTTTATAAGCAAAACCCAGCAACAAGCCCCCAAGTAGATAAAAAATAAACGAAGGGACATTAGAAGGTCCATGCATGAAAGAAAAGAGAGAGGAAGTTAGCACAAGCCCTAACCAAGAATTGTCAAAAACGGCACCTTGAAGAAGTCCTCTGAAAATGAGTTCTTCCTGGATTGGTCCAAAAACTGAGGTAGTCAAAATCAAAGACAGGGAAATTCCTCTGCTGACTTCCGCCAAGTGTTGAACTCCCGCGCCAGAAGAAACAGCAAAGAAATGAATATAAACCAGTGTCTCAAGTACACTTAGAAGAAAGATTGCAATGAAAAGCAAAAGGTCTTTCTTGCTTAACATCCCAAAAGAAATCATATCAAACCATTTCGCATAGCCAAAACTAAGTAAAAGCAAGAGACTCTTTATCATAATGAATGTGTACTGGTGTTGAAAATAATCCCCTTGATTGACGGAATATCCCACTGCACCCACGATTGCAAATACTAAAAATCCCAAAAATAAGGCATGGCACTTATTGAAAATGGCCATAAAACTATCCTCCTCACCAAACAGACTTTCCTACACGTCATCCTTTAGCTCTAGCCTTTCCAAAACAAACCATTTTAGTAACCAAAATCCGACCACATATCCAGCCCCTAAGAAGATAGCCATTAAGGCTAGCATGGAATTTAGGGAATTAAAGACCACCGCAGATACAAAGGTTAGCACAAAAACATTAAAGGCAATGGTGTCAGAAGCCAAGACCAGAATATAAGGCGTCAACCAGTCTAAGGTTTTGGAATCTAGGAAAAATAAGTGTTTATACATGATGACCTCCTCCTGCCAGTCTATAGACTAGCCCCAGATTAAGAAGAAAACTCTTCCCCTACTTTTTATAATACTTCAAACCCCAAATGAGCAGAAGCATGATAAGCAAGCAGAGAATAGCGCCAATATAAGCGATTAGTTGTTGGTAGAATTCTACTGCTGTGATACCTCTATACAAACAAATAATAGACATAAAGCCTGTCAAGCCAATATACATGAGTTGATTGGTTTTAGGGCTAACTAAATCATCATCTTCAAACTCTCTTATTCTCATTTCCCTAGTGAGGTAAACAGTGAGCAAAATGGAAGCTAAGTTAATAACCACTAAGAGAAATTGGAAAACCAAGGAAAAATTTAAAAACTGACGAGATAGAAATAGATAAGTGGAGACAAGTAAGGGCAACTGACCTAGGAACAATCTCGCAAGGAAGATGTTCCGTTTTTTAGCAAGAAAAGTTTTCATTTCTTTGCTCCTTTCTTTTTAGTTAAAGCAAGATAGATTATAACCGCAATCACATAGGCTATGGTATAGAATAGATGATACCAAGCACTATCCCTAAGCGGATATAGAAATATGGACATGATCAGATACAAGATGAAAATGACAAGTATTTTTTTCTTCATAAAATTTCCTCCTAAATATATGCTTTATCTTAGTTTAGCTACAACCTTTACACTGCTAGTATAGCACTCGTTTTATTCTTGGATCACTCAAATCGTAAATGGTCATCAAAACCTCTTGAATTGTTAAAAAATTTAAAAAAGCAAGCATGAAAAACATACTTGCCCTGGGGGAACTTGACAACATAAAAATCTAAAATTGAAAGCTATTCACCCTCACTTCCGTATGTTCTCATATATTCTCATAATCGCAACAAGGATAGCAGCTGTCCCACTTGCCAAAGCGATAAGGGTAATGATAATGTTGAGGATTTCAGGCGTACTCCCTATTCTGTTGATAAGACGGAGTAGGGATATAACTGTCAACTGAATCAGTAGTATTGATTCTACTCTTACCATTGAAGTAAGTCTGTTTTCAACTGCATATAAAAAGGCTGGTAGCATAACACAGGCTATAGCAATCACAAACAGGTTGCTCCCTGTTTCTTCTCCCTTGTTCACCACGGAAATCATGAGAAGATTCGATGCTATAATCAACGTAGAACAGATGATAAAAAAGGACTTCTTATTCATTTAATATACCTCGCATACTATAGCAAAAGTCTGGCTCGATAAAGACAAACTTTATCTGTTAACTTCTGCCAATTCTTTTTTCACAAATTCTCTAATGAGCAACCGGCAACAAGTGAACCGTTAAAACCTGACGAAAGACTTGATTTTGACAGGTGGTATTGAGACTGGTATTGGGATGACTTTCCACAATTTTCATGACGGTATAGAGACCAACTCCTCTCTCCTCCCCTTTAGAGCTTGCTCCAAAGGAGAAAATCTCAGAAATGTCTATACCCTCTTCTTTGATGGAATTTTCAATGATAAAGGTCTCCTGTGCTCCATTTTTTAAAAAGGCGATTGAAACATGAGGTTGATTAGTCTCTGCACTGGCTTCAATAGCATTATCACAAAGGATAGACACAATAGTCAGAAAATCAAGCAGGCTCATCCCCTCTACCTGAATCTCCTCAGGAACTTCGACATTAAAGACAATCTTCTTATCTCTGGCTTTTAGAAATTTCCCCGCGAGGAGACTTTTAAGGGCACGATCCCGAATATTCACCAATCGACCAAGGTCATATTTATTATCCTGCAATTTTTCACTAGAATCCTTTAAGACCGAGTCGTAGACCTCTTTTATCTGCTCCATGTCCTCCTCTTCAATGCCCAGACGTAAACTAGTCAAGAGGTTGGTGTAGTCATGGCGAAAACTCCGCACTTCCTTGTAAAGTTCCTCTATATGCCGACTATAGCGTTCCATATCTCTGTAGCGCAAGGCCTTCTCTTGGTCCAATCTCTCATGAAGTTTGTCCTTCAAATAGGTATCTAGCTTCTTGACAATCCCCATAAAAAAGAGTAGGTAAAACACTAGAATAAAATGGCGAACAGTCTTTGATTGGATAACTTGTTCATATTCAAAGAAAGACAAAGTTTCCATGACTAGAAAGTAAGCCCCCATTATCCAGTTAATCGTAGTCAGGGATTTTTGAAAATCTTTATCTATACTCTCCCTTCTCAAGCTAGTGAAATCATAGTCCAACCATTTCAAAAAGACTAATACTATGGAGCAAACGAATATCATAATCAACAAAAAGACAAGATTTCCATCTCCATCTACAATCCCTTTCCCAAAAAACGGAAACACAAAATAGGAGAGACTTCTGTAAAAGATATCCATCAATACAATTGGAAAGAGACCATAAAAGAAAAGGAGTCTTTTAGAAAGCCCTCTTAACAATAAGAAAGACAAGCTGAGGCCGAACAAGGGTTCTATAAAGTATGACAGATAGTCAGTCAAGACTAAATAATTAAAAGTTGTAACAATTGCTGCTAGAAGAAATTTTAGAAGAAAGGCCTTAAAAATTCTATCGAAAGTGAGACTAATTCCATCTACCTTAAAGAACATGATAATTTCTAGCCCAATAATAGCTAGTGAATACAATATCATCCAAAAAATATACATAAATTCTCCTCACCTAGTGCAAGTTATTAATAGCCTCAGACACTTCCCTGACCTTATAACGCGCTATCATACAGTTTCCACCATTGGGAAAGAAAAGGAGTTTTTCTTTCTTATCCAAACGAACTACATTGGCAGGATTGATGAGAAAAGAGCGATGGCACTGCAAGAGACGGGGTTCCTGCTTGAAAACCTCCTCTAAACTCGCTGTAAACTCCAGCCTATCTGTCTTGGTATAGAGAATAACACGATGAGCTCTGGGTGACGTTTCGAGATAGTAGACCTCTTTAAAAGGGTACTGGAATTGGGCAAATTTTGATTTAAAGTAAAAGCAATCTTCCGCCAGACTCTTACTGTCTTGACTATTGGCATAAAGGAGAGCTGTCTCGATACGAGATTCAAATTCCTCTGCCGAAAGGGCCTTATCAATGTAGTCCAAAGCAGACACTTGGTAACGAAAGGACAGTGGCATAAACTCCGAGTGAGTCGTCACAAAGACAATCAGAGCATAAGGATCCCGATCCCGAATTTTTCTAGCCACTTCCAGCCCCTTCATCTCCTCATTTCGAATCTCAATATCCAAAAAGAATAGCTGATGGGCTCCCTTCTCATGCACCTCTGCCAGCAGCTGGTCTGGTTTGCCAAAAACTTCAAAAGAACTGGGAGTGATATGATGTTCCTTCAAGAGTTTTTCAATCGTCGTTTCAATCCTAGTCTGTTGGGAAAAATCATCTTCTAAAACAAATATTCTCATCTTCTTACTCTCCTTGTTTCAATTTCTTCCTAAAAAGAGAATAGCAAAAATACTATGATACAAGCCCACCAAATCCTAAACAGGCCTTCAACGCTCCTGAAAGGTAGCTTGTTCCTCAAATAAGCATGATAATCTTACCACTATTTTATCATAAAATCTTAACAGTACCATTCAGGAAATTTCAAGGGCAATTAAAGATTTTATGGTGAAAAAGGAGATAAAAGTGATAGACTGACAGTATCAAAATACAGTTGTTAGAACCAAGACTGGCACCCAAATTAAAGGAGGAATTTTCATGACAGATACAGACCCTATCAAAAGAGCTCAGACTTTGATTACTGACTTAAACAAAGCCTACCAAGCATGCAAACAGGCAAGCGCTGACGATGTCCGCTTTCAGGAGCAATTAAACTCTATTCTTGGTTTTCTAGCCAGGGCTGAGACTGTGGATAATCGAGTCTTGATTGAACTGGAAAAATTTTACCAGACTTCCAGTCTTCTCATGGGACTCAGCGCTCTTGATCCAGATGCCCCTACTCGCGCCGCTTGGCGGGCCTATGACCGCTTCCACTTTGACCAAGTCAAGACCAAGTTGAGTCTCTACGGACCAACCATTATCCTGTAGAAAATAAAAGAAGCTGAGACAAACTGAACTCAACTTCTTTTTTAATATCATATAAGCAATGTTAGTCCTGCATCTGACGTTTTACCTGATAAGGTAGGTACAAGACTTGTAAAACCAAACCTGCACCCAGCAAGGCTAGAAGGGGCAGTTTTTCTTGGAAGGTAATCAACCCGACAACTAATTCCACTACTAAGACAAAACTGGTCAATCCTCGGACCACTGCCTGCAAGCCTTTTTCCTTTTGCCCCTTGTCCAGCGGAAAGAGTTGAGTCAAATACTGGTAGTCAAAGGCGTGATAGAGAGCCAGTAACTGGAAGAGCAAGAGGTAGTTAAAGAGAACCACCACTGCTGTCGCAATCCAAGCTTGCTCAATAAAGACCTGCGCCAACAAAGAAAGCAAGAGCAGACGGAGACTGAGAGCAAAGAGATCTCCATTTCGCAAATAAGAACGCAGATAGAGATTTTGCCAAATCTTCCCAGGCACCTTCTGAACAGCCTTTAGGATAAAGTCCAGATAGGCACGACGCTTGACGCTGTTTGAAATTCCCTTTACCTGCGTAAAGAGGGCAAAGAAACGAAGCAAGACTTGCTTACGCTTGCTTTCTTGGGAAATGACATAGTCCCAGTCCAGTCCAGTTTCCGTGAAAAATTTGCTGGCCTTTTGACGAAAGAGGAAATATTTACCTACTCCCAATAAAAGCACATAGACCAGAAAAACAGGCAAGCCATAGCCCATTGCTAAAAATAAAGGCGCAAATAATAGCAAGAAAAGGGTCTGGACAAAGAGCCAAAAGGCTAGAGAAATGCCAGTTTGACGCTTGAGATGGAATTTGATTTCCTCTTCTCCAACCAAGAGAAAGAGCTTGTCTGGAGCCTCCATATAGGTGGCAATTCCACCCCAAAGCAACAGTAAAACAAAGGTAATTCCTACAAACAAAAGGATAGGCCAATGATTTTCAGGAAAATGTTGTAAGAGTTGACTGTACTGGTAGGCTAGAAATCCCAGCAGAACAAGCAGGAACAAGACAAAGTGGTCATTGAGAACATAGCGCAGATAACCAAGACACTCCTTACGAAAAGCCTGCTTTCTCTTTAAAAACAAGTCTTTCATAGCTCCTCCTCTTTGGTCAGAGCCAAGTAAATATCATTCAAACTAGCCTCAGGCATATCAAAGGCTTCGCGCAGTTGCAGGAGATTCCCCTTGGCACGCACCTCTCCCTTGTGAAGAATGATAAAGGCATCACACATCTTCTCCGCTGAATCCAGCACGTGGGTACTCATGAGAATGGACTTGCCCTTTTGCTTTTCCACTTCCAAAAGCTGAATCAAGTCTGCAATAGCCAGCGGATCGAGCCCAAGGAAAGGCTCATCCACGATGAAGAGACTCGGATCCACCACAAAAGCACAGATAATCATGACCTTCTGCTTCATCCCTTTTGAAAAATGAACAGGGAACCAATCTAATTTCTGATCCAGACGGAACATTTTTAGCAAAGGTTCTACTCGCTCAAAAGCTACCTTTTGCTCAATACTATAAGCCATAGCAACCGTTTCGATATGCTCTCTGAGGGTCAATTCCTCATACAGACTAGGTGTCTCAGGAATGTAGCCAATTTGCTTACGGTAGCTCGTTGCATCTTCTTGAAGAGTAAGTCCATTGATATTGATAGAACCGCTATAAGGTGTCAACAGACCGATAATCTCATTAATAGTCGTCGATTTCCCAGCACCATTGAGACCAATCAAACCGACCAACTGCCCACTTTCAACAGTAAAGGACACATCTTTCAAGACAGGGACATGAACATAGCCACCTGTCAGGTTTTTAATTTCTAACATATTTTCTCCAAATCTGGTATAATGTAGCTATATTATATCAAAATTCAATACAGTAGAGGTAGATTTTATGTCAGATTGCATTTTTTGTAAAATCATTGCAGGGGAAATTCCTGCTTCAAAAGTATATGAAGATGAGCAGGTTCTTGCCTTTCTTGATATCTCTCAAGTGACACCAGGACACACCTTGGTCGTACCCAAAGAACACTATCGCAATCTTTTGGAAATGGACGCTACTAGCGCCAGCCAACTCTTTGCCCAAGTACCAAAAGTGGCTCAAAAAGTCATGAAAGCTACCAAGGCTGCTGGTATGAATATCATTGCCAACTGTGAAGAAATCGCTGGTCAAACAGTCTTTCATACCCACGTCCACCTCGTGCCTCGATTTAGTGCGGACGATGACCTCAAGATTGATTTTATCGCCCACGAACCAGACTTTGACAAACTTGCTCAAGTAGCTGAAACCATCAAAAACGCCTAAGGAGTTGCTATGAAATTATCCAATCTACTGCTATTTGTAGGAGCTGCAGCCGGAAGTTATCTGGTCACAAAAAATCGCCAAACCATCACAGATGAAGTCTTGAATACCACTGACCGCGTTCAAGCTATCAAGGACGATGTGGATATTATCCAAAACAGCCTGCAAATCATTGACCAGCAAAAAGAACTCATCAAGGAATACCAAGAAGACCTGACTTACAAGTTTAAGGTCTTGGAAAAAGATATCCAGACTAGACTAGCTGTGATCAAAGAAACACAGGAAATCGAAGATAAGTAAAAAGAGCCCAACGGCTCTTTTTTAAAAGGTAAACAAGTTATATTCCATCAACTATACATCATAATTTAGGCAACTCATTCACCATTTCACAACTAAATCGAAGACTTTCCGCCGTAATGAAAACACCTGAAACAGTTTGGTTTCAGGTGTCCGGAAACTTTGAGATCTAGGCTCAAAGTTTAGGTATGAAACTTCGAAGAAGGTCGCTACCGTCCTTCATTACTTAAGGAAAGTTTTAACAAATCTATAAACAAAAAGAGCCCAACGGCTCTTTTTGCTTTATTCTCCTTCAAAGGCATCTTTAATATGGTCAAAGAAGCCCTTTTTCTTTGGATTGACTTTCAAATCGCCTGCAGCTGCGAATTCTTTCAAAGCTGCTTTTTGGCGGTCGTTCAAGCCTGTCGGTGTTACGACATTAACTGTAACGTATTGGTCACCAACTGCACCACCACGAAGGCTCGGAGCTCCTTTGCCACGTAGACGGAATTTCTTACCAGTCTGAGTTCCCTCTGGGATAACCAATTCAACATCACCGTGAACCGTTGGGATATCAACTGTATCACCAAGAGCTGCTTGGACAAAGTTGAGGTTGAGATTGTAGAAGATAGTGGTTCCTTCACGTTCAAACTTGTCGCTAGCTTCCACAGAAACCACTACATACAAGTCACCATAAGGTCCACCGTTAAATCCAGCTTCACCTTGGCCTGCTAGGCGAATTTGTTGACCAGTTTCCACACCAGCAGGGATTTTGACATGTACGCTATGGGCTTGTTTTTCATGCCCTGTTCCGTGACAAGTTGTACATGGATCTTTAATTTCTTTTCCGCGACCGTGACAGACATCACAGGTCACTTGACGACGCATCATACCAAGCGGAGTTTGTGTATCAACGTTAATGACACCAGCTCCATGACAGCGTCCACAAGTGACTGGACTTGTTCCTGGCTTAGCACCTGAGCCATTACATGTACTACAGCTTGCTTCACGATTGTACTTAACCTCTTTTTCAGCTCCAAAAATAGCTTCTTCAAAGGTCAAATTCACACGGTATTGGAGGTCATCCCCCTGACGAGGAGCATTTGGATTGCGTGAAGCACCGCCTCCGCCGAAGAAACTTGAGAAGATATCTTCAAAACCACCGAAGCCTCCTGCCCCATCGAAACCGCCGAAACCACCAGCTCCACCAAAACCACCGTTGGCTCCAGCAGCACCATATTGGTCATAGGCAGCCCGTTTTTGGTCGTCACTCAAAGTCTCATAGGCTTCCTGAACTTCCTTGTACTTTTCCTCAGCACCAGGCTCCTTGTTGATATCTGGGTGGTATTTTTTCGAAAGCTTACGATAAGCCTTTTTGATCTCGTCTGCCGAAGCGTTTTTTGACACCCCCAGACGATCATAAAATTCAGTATTGTTCATAATTCAAGATACAAAGGGCGTCAAACGGACACAGCCAAAATAGGAGTTTTGACGACGGACGCTTGCGTCCTAGAAAAAACTATCTTTTTGACACAGTCCGTAGCCCGTGTTCAATTCCCTGAACACTCTTTGTTCCTTTCTATAATTTTTATGTAAATCTTTAGAGGCTGTTTTCTATACTCTGCTTCACTTGATCAAACTCTTCATCTGATAGAGTAAATATCAAATCCTCTTCAGCATACTCGTTCTGTTCTTTAAAATAGTTGTCCGTATTCTCTGCCAACCCTAAACCGAAAATCACTTTTCTTGCAAACTCTTGATGTGCAAAACCGATAGCCGTAATGATTTGTTTATCTTGGACAAGAACTTTCGGTTGGAAATTCTCACGTGGAAGAAATTCAAAATAGTCAAAGAAGTTTTGCCAAATTCCACCTGTAAATTTCGTGTCGTTCAACAAGCCTGCTTTCGCCAATAAAAGGGGCGCTGAAGAAATAGCTGCAATTAGGATATCTTGCTCATTAAGACTTCTCAAAAACGAGATCAATTTCTCATCTTGTAGAGCAGGACCTATATTTACCATTCCTGGCAAAATCACACAAGAATACTCTTCTATACGGATTTGATTCAATGTTTTCGTCGGTTGACAGGGCAAACCATCCTCAGAGACCACCATCGAATTCTCAGAAGCTACATAATCAATCGTGATATCAAAAGACAGAGCTAAAGTACTCGTTAAAGCGCTTATCTCATAAAGAGAAAAATTAGGATAAATGACACAAAGTACTTTTTTCATACGTAACATCCTCTATCTTATCGAAAAACAGAGGCTGGGTTGCAACCTCTGGATTTCTTCTTATACTCGCCTGATTCTCAAGCTCGGGATAAAATAGTCCACTGGACTATTTTATTTCTCCGTAAACTCTCCGTCTACGACGTCATCGCCTGCGTTTCCTGTTGCTTGTGCGCCTTCTGCTCCTGCTTGAGCTTGTTGCGCTGCTGCGGCTTGTTCGTAGAGTTTAACAGCAAGTCCTTGAGCTTTTTCGTTCAATGCTTCAAGTTTTGCTTTCATTTCGTCCAAGTTGTTGTCTTCTTGAGCTTTCTTAAGGTCATCAAGGGCAGCTTGGGCAGCGTCACGTTCTGCGTCGAATCCTTTGCCTTCAGTTTCCTTGATTGTCTTTTCAGTCGCAAAGATCGCTTGGTCTACTTCGTTACGAAGATCTACTTCTTCTTTACGTTTCTTATCTGCTTCAGCGTTAGCTTCTGCATCTTTCATCATACGGTCGATTTCTTCGTCAGTCAAACCTGAGTTCGATTGGATCACAATAGTTTGTTCTTTTTGAGTTCCAAGGTCTTTGGCCTTAACAGACACGATACCGTTCTTGTCGATGTCAAATGTTACTTCGATTTGAGGAATTCCACGAGGTGCAGCTGGGATATCTGTCAATTGGAAACGTCCAAGAGTCTTGTTATCTGCTGCCATTGGGCGTTCACCTTGAAGAACATGGATATCAACGGCTGGTTGGTTGTCTGCTGCAGTTGAGAAGACTTGTGATTTAGATGTTGGAATTGTTGTGTTACGGTCGATGAGTTTTGTGAAGACACCACCCATTGTTTCGATACCAAGTGACAATGGTGTTACATCAAGAAGGACAACGTCTTTGACATCACCAGTGATAACACCACCTTGGATGGCAGCACCCATAGCAACTACTTCGTCAGGGTTTACTGATTTGTTTGGTTCTTTACCAGTTTCAGCTTTAACAGCTTCTACAACGGCTGGGATACGAGTTGAACCACCAACAAGGATAACTTCGTCGATTTCTGACAAGCTCAAACCTGCATCTGAAAGGGCTTGACGAACTGGAACTTTTGTACGTTCTACAAGGTCACGAGTCAAATCGTCAAATTTCGCACGAGTCAAGGTCATTTCCAAGTGAAGAGGTCCAGCCTCACCTGCAGTGATAAATGGCAAGCTGATTTGAGTTGAAGTCACACCAGAAAGGTCTTTCTTCGCTTTTTCAGCTGCATCTTTCAAACGTTGCATTGCCATCTTGTCAGTAGACAAGTCAATACCGTTTTCTTTCTTGAATTCTGCCACCAAGTGGTCAATGATTTTTTGGTCAAAGTCGTCACCACCAAGTTTGTTGTCCCCTGCAGTTGACAATACGTCGAAGACACCGTCACCCAATTCAAGGATAGATACGTCGAATGTACCACCACCAAGGTCGAATACCAAGATTTTTTCTTCTTTATCAGTCTTGTCCAAACCGTAAGCAAGAGCGGCTGCAGTTGGTTCGTTGACAATACGTTCTACTTCAAGACCAGCGATTTTACCAGCGTCTTTTGTTGCTTGACGTTGAGCATCGTTGAAGTAAGCTGGAACTGTGATAACTGCTTTCGTTACTTTTTCGCCAAGGTAGTCTTCAGCGTAGCCTTTCAAGTATTGAAGAATCATAGCTGAAATTTCTTGTGGAGTGTATTCTTTTCCATTAGCAGAAACTTTTTCAGAAGTTCCCATCTTAGATTTGATAGAGATAACTGTATCTGGGTTTGTGACTGCTTGACGTTTTGCAGCATCACCAACGATGATTTCTCCGTTTTTGAATGATACTACAGATGGAGTTGTGCGGTTTCCTTCTGGGTTTGCGATGATTTTGCTTTCAGTTCCTTCAAGAACTGCTACTGCTGAGTTTGTTGTACCTAAGTCAATACCGATAATTTTAGACATGTGTTTTTCTCCTTAAATTTTAATTCGAGTTTTGATTTTTTGATATTTCCCTTAAGTGGGTGGGGACGTGAGCAACTCCCTTCGGGATTTCATCACTTATTTTTGAGCCTATTGTCTCAAAAATCCCCTGTTTCAGTAGCAGAAGCTACTGAAACTTTCACCACGGCGGGAAATATCTTCCTTGCAAGCCTCCGGCTTGCCTCTTATCTTTCTTCATAGTTTATTGTCGTTTCGGACAAATTTTGTCAAGTTTTCTAAACTAGTTATAGACCACTACCATTGCTGGGCGAAGGATGCGGTCATGGAGTTTGTAGCCTTTTTGGAAGACTTGGGCGATGGTATCTGCTGGGTGGTCATCGTCTGCTGGGAGAGTTTGGATCGCCATATGGTAGTTATGGTCAAATTCACCGTCAGCTGCGATTTCTTCGATTCCTTCTTCTTTCAAAGCGTGAATCAAGCTTTCTTGCACCATTTCCAAGCCCTTCTTCACATCATCTGTCAAACCTTCAACTGCGAGTGCACGCTCAAGGTTATCCAAAGAAGGGAGAATTGCTTTTGCCAAGTCCTGGCTACGGTAACGTTGCAAGTTTTGACGCTCTTCATTGGCACGGCGTTGGATATTTTGCATTTCTGCATGAGCGCGAAGGTATTTGTTTTCGAACTCATCTGCACGTTCATTTGCCAAGTCCAATTCAGACTTCTCAGGAGTTGTTTCTTCTACCGTTTCCACAACTTCCTCTTCTTGGACTTCTTCTACTTCTTCATTTTTTATATCTTGGGCCATTTTCGCCTCCTTTAATGATTTCAATCTTAATGTACTTCGTAATGATTACTGCTGAGGTAGCGGTAAAAATCTGTCAACTTCATGGTCAAAACACGGTTGACTACGTTGACTTGGTTGATTAGCTGTTGGTAATCCAGATTGACCGAACCGATAATGGCTAGAATTCCAACTCCCCGATAAGGAATGAGAAATTTACTACTAATCACCGCTAGGTCAGCTAGACAGGACTCTTGACTGTCCGCAACACGGACGTTTTGCATCTGATCTTCACGCAACCCCTCACGAATCTCCAGAGCCACCTTTTGCGGTTGGTCAAAGAACTGATAAGCTGCCAGATTGGCAAAATTCAAGAGATTAACCTTGCCAGCCACCACGATATTTTCGTTGAACATTTCCTTAAAGATGTGTTCAAAGAGATCAATGACATTATCCGTTGTTGTGAAGTAACGCTGGATAATCTGCGGAATCTCCGTCCGAATCTTGTAGTGAATATCTAGAACGGTGTGGCCGAGGAAACGTTCCTGAATGATGCTCTTCAGCTTCAGCAAGTCCTCCTGTAAGAAGTTCCTTGGAATCAGAAACTGACTGGTAACCGTTCGCGACTCGTCTAGGGTGAATACTGCCAAGGCTGTATGTTGCCCCAAAACGACGATATCAAAGGCTGTCAAACGTTGCCTGCTCGGCTCAACATCCAGTGCTACTACCGTACAGCCACTCAAGTCTGTCAGCAGGTTAGCAGCCTCTTGCAGAATATCCTCCAATTTGAAGAATTCCTGATCAAAGGCTTTGACAATCTCATAAACCTCATTTTCAGCCAGTCGGTCAAAATCCAGTGAGTGTTTTACATAGTACTGAAAACCAGCAACACTTGGCATCCGACCACTTGAAGTATGAGCCTTCTCAAGCAAACCTTGCTTTTCTAGAGCCGCCATGTCATTACGAATAGTTGCACTGCTAGAGTTAATAGACTCTTGCAAGGCTTTGGATCCGACAGGTTCGTGCGTTTTGGTAAAGATGTCAATAATGAGATTTAGAATATCCTGCTGACGCTCTGTAACCATCTCATCACTCCTCTCTGTCTGATCGATTAGCACTCAATACCCTCAAGTGCTAACTTATGATTCTATTATACACCCTTAGAAGAGAATGTCAAGATAAAAACTCAAAAAATTAGCACTCTTTTATCAAGAGTGCTAAAAATCAGTCTGAAGACCTAGAACCCTACCTTCCATCTACTCGGTATTTCCTTTTTAGTCTGAAATAACCATAAATTAGATAAGAAATCATAAAGGCATATAGAGCAAAAATGACAAAGAAAGATTGCGACAGTTCTTCTCTAAACGAACTCATACAAACAACAAGACCACCTGAGAAAGCAACTGTACATGAACGAAGTCTATTTCGCATAACTTCCCATCTGAGCCCCTTACTGATATAGACTTGATCCTCTGGAAGTAAATTAGAAGACGATTTACGAAGAATCGAACAAGAACCTGCTCCTATCAATTCCCAACCTCTATTTCTAAAATCTTGCAGTTCATACTTATACTTTTTAAGAAATCTAGAATCATAGATACAGTAGATAACATCGTCTGGTTGACATTGGTCAAAATAGAACAAACCAAAACGACTAGTTCTATACCTCCAACCTTTCAAATGCATCTCATGTAAATATTCTTCTTCCTTGTCCAAATCAACAATGGTGAAAATCCGGAATTGCTTTTTATTTATCATGACTTTCCCTCCAATTTTGAGCATGCCTCCCCTATCATAAATCTGATAATTCCTTCTTTTTATGCCATAACTTCCAGCTAATATAGGCAACTATTAACAAGAGGATTAAAGACAAGAAAATATCTAGCCCGACCGCAAGTAAACTCCATAGACCATACGCATTACTTCTATTGAGCAATTTAAGTAAGAATGGTATATGTATGGCTAGCAAAAGTAAAACAGGTACTAATCGCAGTCTTAAAATGCGATTAACCATAGCTAACTTCCCAGTAGCATCATTATAGATTTCAAATTCTGCATTCGATTCAATTTCAGAATATGCTTTTCTAAAATAGGAAAAACTATTAAAGTCTGTAATATGCTCCCAGCCACAGTCTTTAAACAGTTGTAAATAGGAGGTTCTCTCTGAGTTTTCCATTGGGTAAAAATCCAACTTATAAGACACTTGCTCAGGGTGACACTTTTCAAAGGTATACTTAACTGCAAACAATAAGATAGAGTAGCTTACTTTTCTAAGTTTCCAACCCTTAGCATGCATTTCTCTAAAGTATAGAGCCTCCCTCTCATAATCCGCAATTGTAAAAATTCGGTAAACAATTTTCTTTTCCATCACCCTTCCTCCCGACTATTTCTGTAGAGCCGTTCAATACGCTTCAATTCAATATCTAAGACTTTGCGTCCCAAGTCTGTAATCTGATAGATTTTCCGTTTTTCCTCTTCGCGGACAAAGGAAATCAAACCATCCTTTTCCATCTTTGACAAGGTTCCATACATAGTTCCAGGACTAATCGAAACTTGCAAATCTGTCATCTCCTTGACCTTTTGCGTAATACTGTACCCATGACCTTCCTTTTGCAGACAGAACAAGATATAAAAACCCGTTTCCGTCATCGGAAGATAAACTCGACGAATCTTATCCGTTAATTCCATTTATAACCACCTTCTATTCAGTTCAATATATCGCACCTCGTTATATAAAATATATCACATCTCGATATAAAACACAAGAAAAAAGACCACCCTCAGGCAATCTTTCTTCTATATTAGTAAAGATCTAAATAGTTATCAATTTCCCATTGTGAAACGAAGGTTGCATAACTTGCCCATTCGATTCGCTTGGCTTCAAGAAAACTAGTATAGATATGTTCTCCAAGAGCCGCTATGACAACTTCATCTTCTGTCAAAGCTTTCAAAGCGTTGTGAAGGGTTGATGGAAGGTCTGTAATACCAGCTTCCTTACGCTCTTCTGCTGTCATGATGTAGATATTTTCTTCGATAGGAGCTGGTGCTTCGATTTTATTTTCAATACCATGCAAACCAACCTCCAAAAGAACAGCCATAGCGATATATGGGTTTGCCATCGGATCCACTGAACGCAACTCAAGACGAGTTCCCATACCACGTGAAGCAGGCACGCGCACAAGTGGTGAACGGTTACGACCAGCCCAAGCAATGTAAACAGGCGCTTCATAACCTGGAACCAAACGTTTGTATGAGTTAACCGTTGGGTTCATAATGGCAGTATAGTTGTAGGCATGCTTGATCAAACCGCCAAGGAAATGGTAGGCCGTTTCTGACAACTGCATTCCTTTTGGATCATTTGGATCAAAGAAGGCATTGTTTCCTTCTGCATCAAACAAGGACATATTACAGTGCATACCTGATCCGGCAATACCAAATTTTGGTTTGGCCATAAAGGTTGCGTAAAGACCATGTTTGCGAGCAATGGTTTTAACAACGAGTTTAAAGATTTGAATCTTATCACAAGCACGGAGAACTTCATCGTACTTAAAGTCAATCTCATGTTGTCCAACCGCAACCTCATGGTGACTTGCTTCTACTTCAAATCCCATTTTGGTCAAGACATTGACAATCTCACGACGTGTATTGTCCGCAAGGTCAGTAGGCGCCAAATCAAAGTAGCCACCCTTGTCATTTACTTCAAGTGTTGGGTCTCCATTTTCATCAAGTTTAAATAGGAAGAATTCTGGTTCTGGTCCAAGGTTGAAGGACTTGAATCCCACTTCTTCCATGTGACGAAGAGCACGTTTCAAATTGCCACGAGGATCACCTGCAAATGGCTCACCTTCTGTTGTATAGACATCACAGATCAAACCTGCAACACTTCCATTTTCATCTCCCCAAGGGAAGACTGTCCATGTATCCAAGTCAGGGTACAAGTACATATCTGACTCATTGATACGTACAAAACCTTCAATAGAAGATCCATCAAACATAGCCTTATTTGACAAGACTTTATCTAACTGTTCATCTGTAGCAGGAATTTCGACGTTTTTCATGGTTCCCAAAATATCTGAGAACATGAGACGAATAAAGGTAACATTTTTTTCCTTGACTTCACGACGAATATCTGCAGCTGTGATTGGCATGAGTTTTCTCCTTAATGTATAACTACTTGCGGTTGCCTAACCGCGACCAAAAGGTGACCGTACTGAAGCAAAGCGACCCTGTTGGAGGAGTTCATTATGAAGTGCACGACGCACCTCAGTCTGACTCACCGCTTTCTTGGATTTCGCTTCACGTTCAGCATATTTTTTCTTGATGGCAGCGATATTATAACCTTCAGAGATATAATCTTTGATTTCAAGCAGACGATCCATGTCATTCAAGGAATACATGCGACGGTTCCCTTCGTTTCGATCAGGCTTAATCAACTCTTGATCTTCATAATAACGAATCTGACGCGCCGATAGGTCGGTCAACTTCATAACACTGCCGATAGGAAAAACAGCCATATTTCGGCGAAATTCTTTTTCCTTCATTTACAATTTCCTTCTTTCTGTCTATTATAGTCTAAAAAAAGACAAACGTCAATTGATAATGTTATAAAATGTAACATTATTTTTCTTTTTTCTCTAAAATGAGCCGAATACGATCAATATCGTAATTTACGAGAATTGCGACAAAAACTCCCATGAAAGTTTCCGATACACGCGCAAATACGTACAAAATCGTTTCACCGCTCGGAATCGATAGGGTAATGATTAACATAGCTGCTACACCACCAATAACACCTGCTTTGTTATTCATGGCTACATTTGTCATAATGGTTAACATGGTGCAGATTGGAACAACAACCAAGGTCACCCAAAAAGCTTCGTGGAAAAAGGTATTTAATAGGAAGAAGAGAAGGGCATAGAGGCCACCGATACTATTTCCTAAAATACGCGAAGTCCCAAAATGAACACTCTTATCAAAACTCTCCCTCAGGCTAAACACAGCTGTCAAAGCACCAATTTGAAGACCTTTCCAGCCAAAAAAGCCAAAAATCAAGAGAACTAGAAAAACAGCAATACCTGTTTTAAAGGTTCGCATACCAAGTTTAAACTGGGATTTATCGAATTTATATTTTTTAAAATAACTCATAATCTCAACTTTCTATTTCCATTTTATCATAAATCGGTGATTTTTATGAGTAATAGTTGAGAGGAAGCGTTTTTATTTTAAGCAAAAGAAAAGAGGAACTTTCATTCCTCTCTTCTTTGATTGTTTATAAAATCTTATTTTTCTGTCAAGGCTGCAAGTCCTGGAAGAACTTTACCTTCAAGAAGTTCCATTGATGCTCCACCACCAGTAGAGATCCATGAGAATTTGTCTGCACGTCCAAGGTTGATCGCTGCAGCAGCTGAGTCACCACCACCGATGATTGATTTAACGCCTGGTTGTTTTACGATAGCGTCCATCACACCGATTGTACCAGCTTGGAAGTCAGGGTTTTCAAACACACCCATAGGTCCGTTCCATACAACTGTTTTGGCACCAGTCAAAGCTTCGTCAAATTTGGCGATAGATTTTGAACCGATGTCAAGACCAAGGAAGCCTTCAGAAACTGCTTCACCTTCAGTGTCACGCACTTCAGTGTAACCAGCAAATGCGTTAGCTTCTTTTGAGTCAACTGGCAAGATCAATTTACCGTTTGCTTTTTCAAGAAGAGCTTTCGCAACATCCAATTTGTCTTCTTCTACAAGTGAGTTACCGATTTCGATACCTTGTGCTTTGTAGAATGTGTAAGTCATACCACCACCGATAAGGACTTTATCAGCTTTTTCAAGCAAGTTTTCGATAACACCGATCTTGTCTGAAACTTTTGAACCACCAAGGATAGCCACGAATGGACGTTCTGGAGTTTCAACTGCTTCTTGGATGTAGGCAATTTCGTTTTCAAGAAGGAAACCAGCAACTGCTTTTTCAACGTTTGCTGAGATACCAACGTTAGATGCGTGTGCACGGTGAGCTGTACCGAATGCATCGTTTACGAAGATACCATCTCCAAGTGATGCCCAGTATTTACCAAGTTCAGGATCGTTTTTAGATTCTTTCTTGCCGTCAACATCTTCGTAACGAGTGTTTTCAACCAAAAGAACTTGTCCATCTTCAAGAGCGTTGATAGCTGCTTCCAATTCAGCACCACGAGTGACACCTGGGAAAACAACATCTTGACCAAGTTTTGCTGCCAAGTCTGCCGCTACAGGAGCAAGTGATTTACCAGCTTTATCAGCTTCTTCTTTCACACGTCCAAGGTGAGAGAAAAGAATTGCACGTCCACCTTGTTCGATGATGTACTTAATAGTTGGAAGAGCTGCTGTGATACGGTTGTCGTTAGTGATTACGCCATCTTTCAATGGTACGTTGAAGTCAACACGAACGAGGACTTTTTTACCTTTCAAGTCAACGTCTTTAACAGTAAGTTTTGCCATGTTACAAAAACCCCTTTATTTATTTTATTCGAAACTATTATATCACACTTTGGAAATATAAGGAAAGATTTCACAAGATTTTTCGATATTTAATCTTCATCTTCTTTTTTCTGTTTCAATGTCAAGGCTAAACTAGCAAGACCAAGGCTTACCAATCCTGCTATTAGGGCTTCATTGGCATCAGCAGTTCCTGTATTTGGCAATTGTTTGCTTGCTTCTTCTGATTTAACTGCTGTATTTTGGGCTGGTTTTTCTTGTGTAGGCGCTACTGCTGGTTCAGTTTTTACTTTTGTTCCAATTTCAACAATTTCTGGAATCGCCTCTTGGATGACTTCTGTTGAACGAAGACGACGCTGACCGTTTTCATCAACTTCAAAGACATGTCTCAACAGACCATCTCGTCCTTGTATGATGACTCGTTGTTCCCCAACTAGCATATCAGCATTTTCATGCTCTTGACGGTCAAAGGCAACCTTTTCCTCTTGAACTTCCAATTTAGGAGCCTTTTGTTGATCAGAAGCCGCTTGATTAGTAGGTTTTGGAAGGTCTGTGTTTTGTGGTGCTGGATTGGCAGGAATGAGACCAGTACCTACTTCTACGATTTCAGGGCTTGCT
Organism: Streptococcus mitis; assembly: GCF_946188685.1. GTDB lineage: Bacteria > Bacillota > Bacilli > Lactobacillales > Streptococcaceae > Streptococcus > Streptococcus mitis_CC. The sequence goes on along the minus strand of NZ_CAMHWH010000004.1, from coordinate 146,648 downwards.
TCTTTCAAAACTTCTGTAGCGCGAAGCGTACGATTGCCTTGACTATCTACTTCAATCAAGCGACGAATTTGTCCCTCAACTCCTGCTTGGACAAGTTGACGTTGACCGACTGGGAGATTTGGATTGGGACGTTCTTGGTGTTCGAAGGCAATACTTGTCTCTTCAATTTCTAATTTTGGAGTATCCACAACCAAATTCTTGACACCTTCAGTTGGTTCCTTGCTTGAAATAACTTTTTCTACTGGTTTAGCAGGTTGTGGTTTTTCAGCAGATTCATAAACAAAGGCATAATGAGTAAAGTGTGGCGCTGTAAAGATGACATGACTATCCGTTTGTTCAAAAGCCAATTCTACTGCCTCTTTGCCTTCAGGCAAGAAGAAGACTTTCTTCACTTTCTTATCTTTTTCAATTGGAATTTTCACAATAGATGCGTAAGAGAGATCAACGTCTTGACCTTTTTCATCTAGACCTTCTATTTCAAAGACATGTGCATCTTCTCCAGCAAAGTATTTCTTCTCTTCAGCACTTGCTTGAACACGCTCTACTTTCAAGCCCTTGATGATAGTCTTCTCTTTATTTGAGAAGTGTACTTCAACACCTGTTTTACTATCAGAAAAGACTGCTGGTTTGTCTTCTTTCAATAGGGCAACCAGATCTTTTAGACTCTGTTTCGCTGTCGCAAGCTCTTCTGGACTCAAATCTACTTTTTCAACCAAGGCCTTGTTTTTCTCAAGAAGCGGAGTTAGGGCAGAACCTGAAGGATGGTTTGGTTTGGCAGCCAAGAGTTCTTTAGCCTCACCTGTTAAGCGATCAAGTTCTGTCTTATCTTCCGTAAATTTCTCTTGACCATTCAGAGCTTTATGAGCTTCTGTCAATTTATTAAGTCGGTCATTGACTTGATCTTGGGTGCTAGTTTCATGGTCTTTCAACACTTGTTCCGCCGCTTCAATTGCTTTCAAGAAGGCTTCTTTTACTTCTGGTGAAGCAAAGTTATAGACCACCTTGTTCTTAGCCGCTTCAACTTCTGCTAATTTTTGTTTAAGGTACTCATCGTTCAATGCTGCTTTTGGAGATACCAAAACATCAAAGTTGACTTCATGTCCTTGGTAACGAAGCGTCAAGGTTTGACGACCAGTCTTTTGAGCATCGTAACCAGAAATTTCAACTCCCTCATCAGTAAAGGAATGTTCTTCCATGGTGTCATTACTATAAGCCACTGCAAAGCGTCCTTCAGACAAGTCTAAGCTATCACCAACTAGGTAATCTTTTTTGGGTTCCTGACTTACTTCAATTCCCAAAATAGTTTTCGGACTTGCTTCATCTTGACTAGTAACAGTCACTGATAAATTAGCATGTACCGGTTGCCCCAAATATTGTAAAGTAAGATTTTGTTCTCCCTTATGATGCGTATCAAAACCGGATACTGATACACCCGCGTGAGTTAGGCGAATAAGTTCGTCCTCAGCTCCACCTTCATACTGAACTCGAAGAACACCACCTCTAAGGTCCAAATCCTCCCCTTCGGCGTAGCTTGTTTTCTTAGGTCCTGTTTCTAGGCTGACTGACTTGATTCTTCTGTCATCTTTTGGAACGGAAACTGCTAGGACATTACTAATTTCCTTGCCTGGCAACTGGGTACGATAGTAAAGAAGACCAGATTGATTTGTCAAATCCAATGGTGAACTTGCTAGGTCTCCTCCAACTTCGCTCTTCAAGGTTGCAAGCGGAGTTTGAGAATTTGGATTATCATAAACGGTAATGGTTGCTCCGGCCGGTACATCCGCAAAGCCAACTTGTACCTTGTTATTGCCTAGAGAACGGGCTGCAGCCTTGGCCATCGGAATATTGACACTCTCAGTATCAAGCTTTTCATACATTTTCCAGTTATAGATACGAATAGCCTTCCATGGTGTTCCATTGTCAGAAGTGACAACATTCAAGCGCCAATCTTGAGCTGTGATTGGCTTATCAAGGGTAATATCTGTAACATGGGCTTTATTGCCACGGACTTCCTTAGCCAACTTCCATTGACCATCCGCATCTTTATAATAGAGGTCAAAGTCTTTGGTATTCATCAAACCATCGTTTACAGATTCTCCACCAGCTCCAGCATGGTCCATCACCCATCTAACAACTGTACGTGGCTGGGTCAAACGAATATCCACACTACCACTTAACTGTCCAGAAGACCACTTGTCTGAAAGACTGGTAATGGTACCATTCAACATGCCTTCGATGCCTTCCCCACCTTCTGTTTTAGGGAAGGTACTATCAATAACTGTTGCACCTGGTACGATATTTTCAGCTAATGGTTTTGGTAGGCTAGTATCTTTTACAGTCATGCCCCAATCAAAGGTTGTTGTTGCAGCTTCTGAACGAACCCCATTTTTACCAACGGCTACAACCTTCAGTTCTTGAGTTGTACCTTGAGCACTTGCTGAGCGGCTAACTTTTGGTAGATAAATAGTTGTAGAAGATGAGCCAGTTAGTAATTTCCAGCTGTCTCCATCTTTTTCGTAAACTTCATAGAAATCTGCATCCTTGTTGCCTTTAAATTGTACAACTGCTTCCGCTTCTTGGGCATTTTTAAGGACTTGTTTGGCTACAGCTACTGTGGTTGGTGCCTGAGGAGCATCTTGATTATTGCTGATGGTCAATTGCCCCAGGTTAAATTGATAACCTTTTAAGCCTTTATCATTTTCAAAATAGAGTTTAATACCGTAAATTGTTTTACCTGCCAAGGAACTCAAATCAAAATCATTGGTAGTCCAGTCATCTGAAACTGTTAATTCTTTACGGGCAGCTTCATCACCGTAGGTATAATCTTTCTTGGTTGCAAATTCTACATAAACCTTGGTCCCTTTGCCTCCTTTGTGGGCAACATGCAATTTGGTTGTATCTGTCACCTTCAAGCGAGTAGAGTACAAATTCACATCTTGCTTGGTCGCACCTGAAAGATCCCCTGCAAATTTGAGAGAAGTTCCACCATTATAAGCATCTTCAAAATCATAGCTTGCTTTCAACTTATCGCCAGTTGATTTTTGCCACCAGCGCCATGTTGGAAGAACACCTGAAACTGAACGGTAATTCCACTCAGAATCCTTAGAAACCTTACCATCTACGAACCATTTTCTACCATGACCTGTATTAAAAGAAGTAGTAAAAGTATTACCTACTGCTGGCGTACGGTCAGCAACTAGGTTAGCAATCCCATACCAATCTTTATCACCTGGTTTTTGGCCAGTAGGATCACCTTGATAACCTGTAAAGAAGATATCTTCATTCTTATGATAATCTTCACCAGTTTTTCCTAAACTTGTAATGGTATCTGGGGCGAATAAACCAAGAGAAAGGCGTAATTTCCCATTTTCATCTAAAATGTCATTCCATTTGACCTTGGTCTTGTAGGAACCACCCTGTTGCAATTCCAAACCTGCAAATACGTCATAAGGATTACGGCCAATCCAGTTGGCAGTTGTAATAGTGTAATCATTCTTAGCCTTATCCCAGTTAAAGTTAGCAAAGAAGTTATCTGCTGGAACCTTATCTCCTTCTGGTTGCATGAATTGGTAGTTGTATTCTCCCAAACCATCTTGGTGGTAACGTCCATAGTTATAAGTCATGGCATCGTACCAAGAATACTTGATTGGATGGTTTACCTTAGCAGCATATTCCTTGGTATAGAGCATAAACTGGCGCATCTTTTCTCCAAGAGGTTCAACCAAATCCCCAGTTGTTTCCTGGTTAATGAAATAGCCATCATAGCCATAATACTTGGCCATATCCACCAATTTACGGGCAATTGGGAAGCTACCATCTGGGTCTTGCTTCAAAGCTTCAGCGAATTTTTCTTGATCTGCAATACTATTAGACCAGTTGAAGAAGAGTGTACCGTATACAGGAACCCCGTTACGGTGACCTGCATCAATAACGTCAGGCGTTGGTACGAGACCTTCCCAGAAGACCATTGAATCTAGATATTGCCAATAGTCAAAAGCATAGGCCTTGAACTCTTCTCCACCAACAGAAGCATGGTCTTTTGCTTTAGAATTGGTGTTGGATAGAGCTTGAACTTTTGCTTCCTTGCTAGCTTTTTCATTGACCAAATGACCTGTCCGACGTGGAGCGAGGGCAACAGAGCCGCGGTTGATGGCATCATCTTCACGAGCACCGGGTTCCCATTTCAACAATTCTTCCCAAGAATTAAATTTGATTTCCTTTGGTTTTAATGTTTTTTCTGTATTTTTAGGGACATCTGGCTGGACTTCTTTTTCAATCTTATTAGCTTCTGCTGCTGGCTTAGACTCATCTCCTTGGCTAGTTGCTTCAGGCTTTGCTTCTATTTCCTTGTCAGACTTAGGTTTTGCTTCTACAGATGATGTTTCTGCAGCCACCTCACTTGGTTTTTCCTCTGGTTTAGCTGCGCTAGCTGCTTCTGTGGTTTCAGTAGTCGCAGCTTCATTGCTTGCTGGCGAAGCAGTTTCAGATACTGTCGCTACTCCTTCTTCCTTTTCTAACTTATTTTCTCTAGCATGTTCTCCTTCATGCTGCTTGTCAGCTTCATTAGTTGGATGCTCACTCTCTCCTGAAACAAGCGCTGTATTGGCTCCCTTATTTTCAGGAACTGCAGTTTCTTCTGCCAAGGCTGGACCAGCAAATAAAACAGCCCCAATCATCAGCGAGCAGGCTCCTACTGATAACTTACGAATACTGTAACGACAACGTCTTTCAAAAAATGGATTCTTCATTTTCTCCTCCTAAAGGATTGATTTTGTTGCATAAAAGAAAGCGCTTAACTTTCTTTATAAAATTTTTATCCCAATCACAGGGACCAAGATAATACCTCCCTCATTTTAAAATATTTCTTTTAAATGTCAATATATAAAAGGAAATACCTATATCTAGGTTAGAAATTGGTAAAATTAATATAATTAAGGCCCATTCTAACGAATTTTCTTTCTAAAATCTCAGCTTAACACTTGTTAGATTTACTTTTATCCTTTAAAATAGAATAGGAGAAATTCCGTTATTATTTTTCGGAGGAAAAAGAAATGTCCATTAATTGGCAGGAAATTTTATTTCACTTTTTAGGTGGTCTGGGACTATTCTTATATAGTATCAAGACCATGGGAGACGGTTTGCAACAAGCTGCTGGAGATCGCCTTCGTTTTTACATTGACAAGTACACTAGCAATCCGTTCTTCGGTGTGCTAGTTGGTATCGGTATGACGGCGCTAATTCAGTCAAGTTCTGGTGTCACAGTCATTACAGTGGGGCTAGTCAGCGCAGGACTTTTGACCTTGCGTCAAGCTATCGGTATTGTCATGGGTGCCAATATTGGAACTACCGTTACATCCTTTATCATCGGTTTTAAGCTAGGAGATTATGCCTTACCAATGCTTTTCATCGGAGCGATTTGTCTCTTCTTCACCAAGAATCGCTCTATCAATAACATCGGACGTATCATTTTTGGTGTAGGTGGTATCTTCTTCGCTCTCAATCTTATGAGCGGTGCAATGGAGCCTCTAAAAGACCTGCAAGTCTTTAGAGACTACATGGTTGAACTAAGTAAGAGTCCTATTCTCGGTGTCTTTGTCGGAACTGGACTAACCCTACTCATTCAAGCTTCTTCCGCAACTATCGGTATCCTACAGAATCTTTACGCAAGTGGTTTGATTGATCTACAAGGTGCCCTACCAGTCTTGTTTGGTGATAATATCGGAACGACCATTACAGCTATTATTGCTTCTCTTGGAGCCAATATCGCTGCCAAACGTGTTGCTGGTGCCCATGTCGCCTTTAACGTGATTGGTACGGTTATCTGTATTGTCTTCCTTGTACCTTTCACTGGCTTGATTCAATGGTTTGAATCTACACTCAATCTGGCTCCAGAAATGACTATTGCCTTCGCCCACGGAACCTTTAATATCACAAATACTATTATCCAATTTCCCTTCATCGGTGCCTTAGCCTACTTTGTAACCAAGCTCATCCCTGGTGAAGATGAAGTTGTGAAGTACGAGCCACTTTATCTTGATGAGCATTTGATTAAACAAGCTCCATCAATCGCTCTCGGAAATGCAAAGAAAGAACTACTTCACTTGGGAAATTATGCTTCCAAAGCCTTTGACCTTTCATACAACTACATCATTGACCTCAATGAAAAGGTTGCTGAAAAAGGCCACAAGACGGAAGAAGCTATCAATACCATTGATGAAAAATTGACTCGTTACCTTATTACTCTTTCAAGCGAGGCACTTAGCCAGAAAGAAAGTGAAGTGCTCACCAACATTCTTGATTCATCCCGTGATTTGGAACGGATTGGGGACCACGCAGAAGCCCTAATCAATCTGACCGACTACCTTCAACGTAAAAATGTTGAGTTCTCTGAAGCTGCTTTACAAGAACTAGCTGATATCTATCAAAAAACCACTGGCTTTATCAAGGATGCCCTTGATAGTGTAGAAAACAATGATATTGAAAAAGCTCAAAGTCTGATTGAACGCCATAAAGAAATCAACAATATGGAACGTGTTCTCAGAAAGACCCACATCAAGCGCCTCAACAAGGGCGAGTGTTCAACACAAGCTGGGGTCAACTTTATCGACATCATTTCCCACTACACTCGTGTATCAGACCATGCTATGAATCTAGCTGAAAAGGTCATCGCTGAACAAATCTAAGAACCAAGAAGCTATCCTGAATGGGATGGCTTTTTTCTTTTCCTAACCAAGAATTGCCTTTCTACCATATAAAAAATGCTTTGATCCACAATGGAATCAAAGCATTTTAAAGAGCTCCCCATACATAATCGCAGAAGCTGCAGTTCCTCTGTACTTAGCTTCTTCTCTTTTGATAAAGCGAGCCAAGTTGAGCAACTCAGGTGCCGGATGTTTGGGATTTAGGAGCAATTCACGATTGACCAGGCCTGAGAGACGAACTGCCAGCAATTGCTCATTTGTAGTAGGCAGTTTTTTAGCAGTCTCTAGGAGAGCAGCAACTAAATCTTCACTCAAATCATGTCGAGCATGATTGTAAAGATCTTTTACAAGGCTTTCTAGGTTTGGTTCTACCATCCCTACCACCTCCCTTATGTTTAATAATGTTTAATCAAATCAACTGTTGAACGATCCAATTTTTTCACCAAGGCTTGCAAGAAAGCTTGAGCTTCTAAGAAGTCATCCATAGCGTAGAGGGTTTGATGAGAATGGATATAACGAGCGCAAACACCGATTGTTGTTGATGGGACACCACCATTTTTCAGATGAGCTGCGCCAGCGTCTGTTCCGCCTTTACCACAGTAGTATTGGTACTTGATACCAGCTTCTTCAGCCGTTGTCAAAAGGAAATCCTTCATCCCTGGGAGAAGCAAGTGACCTGGGTCGTAGAAACGAATCAAGGTTCCATCTCCAATCTTGCCTTGACCGCCATAAACATCACCAGCAGGTGAGCAGTCAACTGCTAGGAAAACTTCTGGGTCAAACTTAGTTGTGGAAGTATGAGCACCACGAAGACCAACTTCTTCTTGGACGTTAGAGCCAAGATAGAGTTCATTGCCAAGTTTTTGACCTGACAGAGCTTCTGCTAACTCACTAACCATGAGAACTCCATAGCGATTGTCCCAAGCTTTTGAAATGATATTTTTTTCATTGGCTGTTAAGATAGCGGAACTATCTGGGACAATGGTATCGCCAGGACAGATGCCAAAGCTTTCTGCCTCAGCCTTATCCGCAAAACCGCCATCAAAGACGATATCTGCAATAGCTGGCATAGTTGGTCCACCCTTACCACGAGTCAAATGTGGAGGGACAGAACCCGAAATCACAGGAATTTCACGACCATCACGAGTCAAGAGTTTGAAACGTTGGCTACTAACCACCATAGGATTCCAACCACCGATTTCTACGACACGGAAGGTACCATCTGGCTTTATTTCGCTGACCATAAAACCAACTTCATCCATGTGAGAAGCGACCAAGACGCGCGGTGCATCCGCAGCTTCTGAATGTTTGATACCAAAAATACCACCCAAGCCATCTGTCACCACTTCATCCACATGCGGTGTCAACTTTTCACGAAGATAAGCACGGACAGGTGCTTCATGACCTGAGATCGCAGCAAGTTCTGTTACTTCTTTGATTTTTGAAAATAATGTTGTCATTTCAGTTCCTTCTTTCTTTCATCCATTTTACCACTTTTTATAGGAGAAGGATAGCGGGAAGGTGGATTTCTAAATTAGTATCTTAGTCTTACTGTATCTTATAAAAAGCTTGTATTTTCTTGCATGTGAGGTGAAATCTAAGAACTATTCCAAGATCAACCAAACTATTAATTTCCAAACACAAAACAATTCAATGCTATATTTGTTCAGTTTTTCATGAAATTTGCAGAAAATAGTTGACTTCGCCTTCTTATTTCTTTAAAATAGTACAAAACTAGAAAAAGGAAAAAATCATGACCAAAACAATTCTTGTTACAGGTGGAGCTGGCTACATTGGCTCCCATACCGTTAAAGCTCTTTTAAATGCTGGCTATCAGGTACATGTTCTAGATAATCTCTCTACAGGAAATCGAGCGGCTGTAGATAGTCGTGCTAGCTTTAAACAACTGGATGTTTATGATGCTAATGCCTTAAAAACTTACTTGGAAGAAAACAAGATTGACGCTGTTCTGCATTGTGCGGGTGAAATTGTTGTGAGCGAAAGCATTGAAAACCCAAGCAAATACTTCACTGCCAATGTTGCTGGTATGAACCAAGTTCTCAAAGTCTTATCTGAAGTTGGTATTCAAAAAATCATGTTCTCTTCGACTGCTTCTCTCTATGGCAATAACTGTATTGACAAGCCTGCAACTGAAGATACCCTGCTCGACCCTGTCAATCCTTATGCAGAAACAAAACTGATGGGCGAACGAATGATTTACTGGATGGCCAATCGCTATGATTGGAAATATGTTATTTTCCGTTACTTTAATGTTGCTGGGGCTGAAATGGATGCTTCAAACGGTCTGCGCGTGAAAAATCCAACTCATATCATTCCCAACATCAACAAGACCGCATTGGGACAAAATGATAGCCTGAAAATATTTGGAGATGACTACGATACACGTGATGGTTCATGTATTCGGGATTACATTCATGTCTTGGACCTTGCACAGGCTCATGTTAAAGGAATGAACTACCTATTTCAAGAAAACAGTTCTTCTCAAATCTTTAACTTAGGAACTGAAAAAGGCTATACCGTCAAAGAAATCTTTAAAACTGCTGAAGAACTACTGAATCAAAAAATACCACACGAAATTGTTGCTCGACGTGCTGGTGACCCAGCTAGCGTCCTAGCAGACGCATCAAAAGCTAAAAAATATCTTGATTGGAAGGCTAGCTACTCCCTCGAAGATATTATTTTATCAGATTATCGTTGGCGTGTTAAAGAAGGCAAAAACATTTTGGAATAGGATAACAAAGGAGAAAGCCTTGGCGCTCTCTCCTTGTCTTATTTGTTAAATTGTCAGAAAATTTATTGACAGATTAAAGAAATCGTGTTACAGTAATATCCGCAGGTATCTTTCGATACCAAATCTACATGAAAGGACGGGGTATGAAACTTTCTCATTATTTAATTGGCTTACTTCTACTCCTAGTCTTTCTCTCTATTAGCATTGGGACCAGTGATTTTTCATGGGGAAAACTCTTTGCTCTGGATCATGAAACTTGGCTTCTCTTTCAAGAGTCCCGTCTTCCAAGAACCATCAGTATTCTCCTGACGGCCTCTAGTATGAGTATGGCAGGACTTCTCATGCAGACTATCACTCAAAATCAGTTTGCTGCTCCAAGCACAGTTGGAACGACTGAAGCTGCCAAACTGGGAATGGTGCTGAGCCTCTTTGTCTTTCCGTCGGCTAGTCTGACCCAAAAGATGCTCTTCGCTTTTGTTTCATCCATCACATTCACCCTCTTCTTCCTAGCCTTCATGACTATTTTTTCTATAAAGGAAAGGTGGATGTTGCCTCTGATTGGGATCATCTATAGCGGGATTATCGGTTCTGTTACAGAAGTTATCGCCTATCGTTTCAATCTGGTTCAGAGTATGACAGCTTGGACCCAGGGCTCCTTCTCCATGATTCAGACTCATCAGTATGAGTGGCTCTTCTTAGGCCTCATTATCCTGATAGCCGTTTGGAAATTATCCCAAACCTTTACCATCATGAATCTGGGCAAGGAAGCTAGTGAGAGTTTGGGGATTTCTTACTCCCTACTTGAAAAACTGTCCCTCTTTCTGGTTGCGCTAACGACTAGTGTCACCATGATTACCGTGGGTGGCTTACCTTTCCTCGGAGTTATCGTTCCCAATCTTGTTCGCAAGCGTTATGGAGATAATTTGAGTCAAACCAAACTCATGGTAGCACTGGTCGGTGCCAATTTAGTTCTTGCTTGCGATATCCTCTCTCGAGTCTTGATTCGGCCCTATGAGCTGTCTGTCAGTCTCTTGCTAGGAATCATCGGTAGCCTCGTCTTTATCCTACTTCTATGGAGAGGGGGACGAAAAGATGCAGTTTAAAAGCAAACATACCAAACTCTTCTGCCTTCTCATTATTCTCGCTATCGGAGCTTGCCTTCTCTACTTTTGGCCCATTACTCACCTGTCCACCTTCGCTTGGAAGCTACGTTCTCAAAAGATTGTCGTTTATCTCTTGGTAGCTATCGCGACAGGGATTTCGACCATTAGTTTTCAAACCCTAACGGAAAATCGCTTCCTGACGCCAAGTATTTTGGGAATTGAATCCTTCTACGTCCTACTACAAACCCTACTACTGGTTTTTGAAAGTAAGTTTCTTCAACTCGGGAAGTATCCCATCTTAGAATTCCTAGTTTTGCTTCTGCTTCAATCCCTCTTCTTTCTTGCCTTACAAGGCTACTTGAAGACACTGATGAAACAAGACCTGGTCTTCATTCTGTTGATCTGTCTAGCCCTCGGAAGTCTCTTTCGAAATATCAGTACCTTCCTCCAAGTCCTGATGGATCCAAATGAATACGATAAACTGCAGAACAGTCTCTTTGCTTCCTTTCAACATCTCAACACTTCCATCCTCGCCATCGGTTCTCTAATCATCCTCGCTTTGACAATCTTTTTCTTTCGAAAAGCAGTCATTCTGGATGTCTTGCATCTGCAAAGAGAAACAGCTCAGATATTGGGACTCGATGTTGAAAAAGAACAGAAAGAGCTCCTCTGGGGCATCGTACTTTTGACCTCAACAGCAACTGCCCTGGTGGGACCTATGGCCTTCTTCGGCTTTATGCTGGCCAACCTCACCTACCTAATCGTCAAAGACTATCGGCACAAGTTGCTCTTTATCGTGGCCATTCTGATCGGATTTATCAGTTTGACCTTGGGGCAGGCCCTGATTGAACGAGTCTTTGCACTGGAAATTCGCATCAGCATGATTATCGAGAGTGTAGGGGGGCTCCTATTCTTTATCTTACTATACAGGAGGGCGCGTCAGTGAAACTGGAAAACATTGACAAATCCATTCAAAAACAGGATATTTTGCAAGGTATTACGCTTGAAGTCACCCCTCAGAAACTGACTGCCTTTATTGGTCCAAATGGTGCTGGAAAATCGACTCTCCTCTCCATCATGAGCAGACTGACCAAGAAGGATCAGGGAATACTCAGTATCAAAGGCCGTGAAATCGAGAGTTGGAATTCGCAAGAACTGGCCCAAGAACTAACCATCCTAAAGCAGAAGATTAATTACCAAGCCAAATTGACTGTTGAAGAACTGGTCAGTTTTGGACGTTTTCCCTACAGCCGAGGTCGACTGAGACCAGAAGATTGGGAAAAAATCCGAGAAACTCTGGACTATCTGGAACTGATCAACTTAAAAGACCGCTACATCGATAGCCTGTCTGGGGGACAACTCCAGCGAGTCTTTATCGCTATGGTACTGGCCCAGGATACAGACTTTATCTTGCTAGACGAACCACTCAACAATCTCGATATCAAGCAAAGTGTTAGTATGATGCAGATTCTCAAGCGACTGGTGGAGGAACTCGGCAAGACCATTATCATCGTCCTCCACGATATCAACATGGCCAGTCAGTATGCAGATGAAATTGTCGCCTTCAAGGACGGTCAAGTCTTTAGCAAGGGAACAACCAATCAAATCATGCAATCTGACCTACTCAGTCAACTATATGAGATTCCCATCACGCTGGCTGACATCAATGGCAAAAAGATCTGTATCTATAGCTAGCAACTCAGAAACTCGAGTTAGAAGAAATTTTGTCTCTTAGTCAATAAAACCTAGAGACTCCCTACATCGTTATCATATTTTAAAAAGGAGAAATCATGAAAACATCCCTTAAATTTTATCTCACTGCCCTAGCGGCCAGCTTCTTGCTCCTACTTGGTGCATGTAGTACAAACTCAAGCACTAGTAAGACGGAGTCAAGTAGCTCTGCTCCAACAGAGGTAACCATTAAAAGTTCACTAGGTGTAGTCACACTTTCAAAAGTCCCTGAAAAGATTGTGACCTTTGACCTCGGTGCTGCGGATACTATTCGCGCTTTAGGTTTTGAAAAGAATATCGTCGGAATGCCTACAAAAACTGTTCCGACTTATCTTAAAGACCTAGCTGGAAAAGTTAAAAATGTTGGTTCTATGGTTGAGCCAGACCTAGAAGCCCTTGCTGCTCTTGAACCAGATTTGATTATCGCTTCACCACGTACCCAAAAATTTGTAGATAAATTCAAAGAAATCGCTCCGACTGTTCTCTTCCAAGCAAGCAAGGACGACTACTGGACTTCTACCAAGGCCAATATCGAATCCCTAGCAAGCGCCTTTGGTGAAACAGGTACACAGAAAGCCAAGGAAGAATTGGCTAAGCTAGACAAGAGCATCCAAGAAGTCGCTACTAAAAATGAAAGCTCTGACAAAAAAGCCCTTGCCATCCTCCTCAATGAAGGAAAAATGGCTGCCTTTGGTGCCCAATCTCGTTTCTCTTTCTTGTACCAAACCTTGAAATTCAAGCCAACTGATACAAAATTTGAAGACTCACGCCACGGACAAGAAGTCAGCTTTGAAAGTGTCAAAGAAATCAATCCTGACATCCTCTTTGTCATCAACCGCACCCTTGCCATCGGTGGGGACAACTCTAGCAACGACGGTGTCCTAGAAAATGCCCTCATCGCTGAAACACCTGCCGCTAAAAATGGTAAGATTATCCAACTAACACCAGACCTCTGGTATCTAAGCGGAGGCGGACTTGAATCAACCAAACTCATGATTGAAGACGCACAAAAAGCCTTGAAATAAGCTACTTTAAACTCAATCACATCTTTACATGATAAAACGCATCCTATCAAGCTCACTCAAACCTGATAGGATGCGTTTTTATCATTTTACTAAAATATTTTTACCTAGCCTCATTTTACTTCTTGATTCCGTTTAAGGGAAAAATGGTCTGGGACGGGGTCCTTACCTGTTTTCGACCAGGGATGGCAACGTAAAATCCGAGCCAAGCCCATCAAAACACCCTTGAATCCATGTTTTTCAATAGCCTGAATCATGTAGTTGGAACAAGTCGGCTCAAAACGACAAGAGGGTGGAAAGGCTGGTGAGATAAACCGTTGGTAAAAGCGCACAGGCGCTATTAAAATTCGTTTCATTATTTCTTGGTTACAGCCATGGTGTGTAGTTGGCTGATTTCTTTTTTATTCAGACGACGGGATTCACCTGGACGAAGGCCTGTCAAGTCTAGGTGCCCAAAACGTGTACGCGACAACTTGTCCACTTGAAGACCAACAGCTTCAAACATTTTTTTAACCTGATGGTTACGCCCTTCATGGATGGTCAACTGTACCACAGAGCGATTTTTAACTGGGTCCACTTTGAGAATTTCATAAACAGCTGGCTTGGTTTTCTTGCCATCAATCTCAAGTCCGCGGGTCAAGGGGCGGAGATTGTCCCTATTGGCCACGCCTTTAACACGCGCGACATAGACCTTGTCAATCTCATTACGAGGGTGAATCATTTCATCCGTAAAATCCCCATCATTGGTCAAAATCAAGACTCCTGATGTATCCCAATCCAAACGACCAACTGGGTAAATACGCTCTTTGACATTGGGCAAGAGGTCCACAACCGTCTTACGACCCTTATCATCTGTCACACTGGAAATCACACCGCGTGGTTTGTTAAGCAGATAGTAAACCTTTTCTTCGTTGTAGATTGGTTGACCTTCCACTTCGACCTTGTCGCCTGACTTAATAGTCGTTGCTAGTTCACGCACCACTTGGCCGTTAACCGTCACCAAGCCTTGCTTGATCAACTCTTCTGCTTTTCTCCTACTGGCCACACCTGCGTGGGCAATATACTTATTGATTCTCATCTTCTTTTATCCTTTCACCAAATAATTGGCTTTCTTGGGCTTGAATTTCAAGCTCATCAATCACTGGTAATTCTTCCAAATGGTTAATCCCCATGTAATCTAGGAAATAATCCGTAGTCACATAGAGGTTGGGGCGGCCCAAAACTTCTTTTTTCCCATCTTCTCTTATCAATTCAAAAGCCTGTAACTTTGCCAAGGCCCCACTCGAGTTAACCCCACGGATGGCATCAATCTCTATCCGTGTGATGGGCTGTTTGTAAGCAATGATGGACAAGGTCTCAAGGGCAGCCCGAGATAAACTCTGGTTGATGGGCGCTTTAGAATAGTCCTTCAAAATCTCTGAAAACTGAGGCTTGGTCACCAATCTATAAGCACCCCCTGTCTCAATCAGAGCCAAACTGGAATCTGGGGCCTTTTCATACTTCTGGGATAATTTTTCTAAACTCTGTTGGATGCCTGTCGGTGGCAGAGAGAGGAGTTCAGCTAACTGGCGGACCCGAATCCCATCTTCACCCGCTACAAACAAGAGCGCTTCTATTTTTGCTAAAGTACTCATCTTTCCTCTCTATCAAGTCTAGCTTTGGGCTACTTGACTTTCTTCCTTCTTTTCCATGAGATAGATATCTCCGAAACTCTCCTCTTGCACGAGGATTAGTTCCTGGGTTTTGATTAACTCTAGGGTTGCTAAAAAGAGGGTGATGACCTCTTGGACATTCTGGGCTTCCTTGAACAAATCCTGCAAGCACAATTGGTCTCGTCCAGCCAAGGACTCTTTCACGATAACCATCATGTCCTCAATCTTATACTCATCCCGCAGGATAGTCGTATGATTCTGTTCAAACTCCTCTTTTTTCTTGGCTAGGATATTTGAAAAAGCCAAGAAGAGGTCAATGGTCGTCTTGTCATGCACGAGCTCCGCATCTTCGTAAATCAACTCTGTCGGCGCTTTGGAATAATACTGGGCCCGATCTTGGTGCTTGGCTTCCAAGTGCTCACCCAAGAGCTTGAATTTGCGGTATTCTTCGATTTGAGAGAGAAGATCCTGCTCTAGGTCATCCTCCAAGTCTGTCACTTCTGCCACCTTTGGAAGAAGCTTGCGGCTCTTGATCAGCATGAGCTGACTGGCCATAACCATGTACTCGCCCGTCACTTCCAGACGCATGGCCTGCAGAGTTGAGACATAAGCTAGATACTGTTCGATAACCTCCGTAATGGGCACATCGTAGATATCCATCTGATACTTAGAAACCAGGTGCAAAAGCAAGTCCAAGGGCCCTTCAAAATCTTTTAGTTTAATATCCATTATCTATATTTTTCTAAGGTCAGGACTGTTTTTAATCCTAATTTTTTTGCAATTTCGTACAAATCGACCTTCTTTTCTATCTGTCTTAGAATGAACTGTTCCCGCAAGGCTTGGGCGGATAAGGTTGGAAAACCTTTCTCCTTGACAAAAGCTTCTAACTGACGAAAGGCCCACTGACGGGAATAAGCTTTCCCTCCCCTTTCAAAGAGATAGGTCTGCCCCATCAAGGGTTCCAATTCTGAAAGCAAGGTCGTGGGAATGGTGACAATCCTCTGTTGGGAAGCCTTCTTGATTCGCAACACCTGAAAGTCCAGATTGATATCCGCAACCTTGAGAGCTAAAATCTCACTCGGTAAGAGCCCCATTTCTAGGATTAAGAGCGCTAGCAAGCGACCCTCTGCATAGTCACTTTCTTGCCAAAAAGAGTCTAGGTTTAACAGCTCTGGTTTTGAGGTCTTCTTTTCAGCTTGTTTGGCTAATTCCAAACGATAAAAGCTATCCACTTCTCCTTTTTGATAGAGAAAGTAGAGAAATTGGTTACAGGCCGAAATCTTTCGTTTCTGGGCGCTGATCTTTAGATTGGCTAGCTGGGCTTGGTAAATCTTGAGACTAGTCTCAGAAATCCGCTCGCCTACAATGTCTAAAAATTGCTCCAAATCATACTTATAGGACTGCTTGGAATTGACAGACAAGCCCTGCTTTTCTTCTAAAAAGGCTGAAATCCTATCTCTCATTTGCATCGAATCTCATATTCCTTACTAAAGTCATGCAAGAGGGCATTCACTGCCTTGAGGATAGACTTACGCGTGATAATCCCTTGGAAAATACCAGACGCATCCACAACCGGCAAGAAGGACTCATCTACCAGCTTGTGCAAGACCTCCGTAATGGTAAAATCAGGCGAGACGACCGCTACGTCCGTTCTCGTCATATGAACGATATCCGTATCTGCCATGATTTCTTGACTCAAGTCATGCTCCATCTGATAAGCCATAATATCTCTGAGCCCAATCGTCCCAACAAACTGTTTTTCATCTGTCACAACAGGAACACGGGTATAGGTCATCTGACTGAGCAAGAGGGTCGCGTGATCCGCATTGTGAGTATCAATCAACACAGCTAGATTTTTAGCAGGAGTCAAAAAAGTTTCTTCTTGCCCCAACAAGAAAGTCTCAAACTCCTTGGCAATCATCGGCTAAACTCCTTGGACAAGCCCGGATACACCTCATGCTCTCGTGTCAAAAAGTCCACTTTGAAATAACTGTCATCAATCTCCACACGAGCATAGAGACATTCTCTGATGGTCCCACGTGGTTGACTGATGGAACCTGGATTTAGAAAGAGGGTCTTGCCTTCCATCCAAGCATTTGGTACATGCAAGTGACCATAGAGGCAGATATCGGCCTCTTCCTCCTGAGCCCAGTAGTCCAACTTTTGAAAATTGAAATTAATGTCAAACAAGTGACCATGGGTTTGGATAATCTTGGTCGAACCAAGCTCCGTCACCAAACGTTCTGGGTAGCCGGCGTAGAAGTCCATGTTCCCTTTAACAACACGGATGCCTTCCCAAAGGGGAGAATCAGGACGCAGTTCAGAATCGCCGTTATGAAAAACGGCATCAACTTTGCCCACATAGCGATCACGGATTTCTTCCACAATCAAGCTATCGCCATGAGAATCGCTCATTACAATGATGGTTTGCTTTGCCATGATGGAAATACCTCCAAAAGTTTCTTAACGGCTAAGGCACGGTGAGATTGACTATTTTTTTCTTCAAGGGTTAATTCAGCTGAGGACTTGCCTGTCTCTCCCACGAGGAAGAGTGGGTCATAGCCGAAGCCATTTTCACCCTTAGGTTCAAAGTTAATATAGCCTGGCCAGTCAGCTTCAACAACCAAACTTTCCTTGTTTGGACTGGCCACGACTAGGGTTGTATGGAATTGAGCCGAGCGGTCCTTGAGTTCAAAGACCATGGCCAATTCGTGCAAGAGTTTGGCATTGTTTTCACGGTCAGTAGCTCCCACACCTGCGAAACGAGCTGACCAGACACCTGGCAAGCCACCAAGGACATCGACTTTGAGACCTGAGTCATCTGCCAAAACCATCTTGCCCGTTAATTGAGAAATGGTTTCTGCCTTGAGACGGGCATTTTCTTCGAAGGTCATGCCTGTTTCAGCTACTTCAGGCAGGTCAGGATAGTCATTAAGATTTTCCACATCGTAGCCTAACTTATCAAAGATAGCTCGGAACTCTTTGGTCTTGCCTTCGTTTCGAGTCGCAATCAATAAGGTTTCTCTGACCTTGCTTGTCTCAAAGAAATCATGAACATTGACCCCTTCTTTAGGCAATGCTACATGCAGGAGTTGCCCATTTTCAATCAAGAGAAAAGCTCCCTGACGTTGGATGACTTCCAGATTTCGTCCCATTTCTTGGTTGAGGATATCTACCACAAAAGACAATAAACGGTAGAGAGAACCATAGCGTAAAACAATCACAGAAATAGGAAAACCTTGTTCCTCATCTCGAAATCTTTGGGCAAACTCAAATAGAGGAAAATCCAAGTCTTCATCAGTCAATGTCCGGACACCACCAAAAATACTATATGAGCCGACATACCAGTCCTGGTCATCCTTATATTCATAAATTTTATTTGTCATAATTCTACATGCTCCACATAAATCTCTTTTTCCAGCCATTCTTCACCAATTTGTGCAAAACTTTGGCTGCTGGCTGTTGTGTAAAAACGGTGATGGAGTGGTCCAGCATCGCGACCACGATTGATTTCAAAATAATTAAGTAAGACTGAGATATCTCGTACGCACTCTGCTCCACTATCGATGAGCTGAACCTTGGGCCCCATGACATTTTGAATAATAGGTCTGAGGAGTGGATAATGGGTACAGCCCAAAATCAGGCTATCCACCTTTCCAACCAAGGGACGCAGGGTTTCATAGACCACTTTCTTGGTAACACTGGTTGACAGGGCACCCGACTCCACCAAGGGAGCAAACTTGGGACAGGCCAAACTCTCCACCTGTAAGTCAGGATCCAAATCATGGATTTTCTGACGGTAGATGTCTGATTGTACCGTCATGGGTGTTCCAATCACTCCGATTTTCCCACCTTGGCTGGACTTGATAGCTGCCGAAGCTCCTGGCAAAATTACACCCAAGACAGGAATATCTAGTTGAGCCTTGATTTCTTCCCAGACGACCGCAGTCGCAGTATTACAAGCAATGACAATCATTTTGACATCCTTGGTCAAAAGAAAGTTGACCAACTGCCAAGTGTATTCACGAATTTGCTCAGCAGGACGGGGCCCGTAAGGCGCCCGTGCCGAATCTCCAATATAGACGATTTCTTCATGGGGAAGCTGGCGCATGAGCTCGCGCACAACGGTCAAGCCTCCGACACCCGAATCCAAAAAACCAATCGGTCGATTATCCATACAGTCTTCTTTCTAGTCTTTTTTCTGATTGATAGTTCATTATGATTACTGATCTTTAAGAACTGAATGACAGCCTAATCAACAACTTTCTATCTTAATCATAATCAAATATCAATAGAATGCAAGGAAAAAGTCTCATCCCTAAACCATAACCAACATAGTGAGAAGTCTGGAACTTTCATCCCAGACTTTTCCTTATTTATTTTTTCTTTTTATTGTTAGCAAGGGCTGCCTTTTGTTGGCGGATGATTTGGTGGTAAACTTGTTGTACCTTAGCTTCGCTTGGTTTTTGACCATTTGCACTCAAAAGAGTACGAACTGCTTCAGCATTCAAACGTGGGTTGTCAGCGAATTCTTTTTCAATTTGCTTACGAACCAAGTACATTCCTCCAAGAGCTCCTCCTAGAAAAGCTAGCACAATCAATACAATTGCTAATAGTAAATCCATCATATTTCTCCTGTTTCTTTTTGAGTCTCTTTCATTATACCACAAACTAGCCACCCTGACCAGTTTGTTTTACGCTTTCAGAGATGGAATAGACAGCAAAAAGAAGCCTGCTTTTCTGCAAAAGAGGGCTCCTTACTGAGTTTAATTTACATAAATAGCTAGTGTTTGATAGGGTTTGAGTAGAATTTTTTCAGACACTTCTGCATCTTCATAGTTTGAAATCAAAATTCGTCCATTTTGGTAGGCTACTGATAAGTCGATTTCCAGTTCTGTGGCATAAAAATTATTGAGCACTAGTAACTTTTGATCCTCATACTGGCGTTCAAAAGCGTAGACTTGCTGACTGTCTTCAAAAGCTGGTTTGTAACTTCCTTCTGAGATGATAGGCATTTCTTTACGAAGTCGAATCAAGTCTTGGTAGAAGGTGAAAATCGGACCTTGGATTTCATTTTCTACATTGATATGAGGGTAGGATTTTCCTGCCTTGAGCCAAGGCGTCCCTACTGTAAATCCTGCATTTTCCGAAGAATCCCACTGCATGGGAATTCGTGAATTATCACGCGACTTAGCTTGAATAATCTGGAAGGCTTCTTCCTGACTCTTCCCTTCTTCTAAGAGCATCTGATAGGCATTGAGCGATTCGACATCTACATAATCAGCCATAGAATCATAGTCTGGGTCAATCATCCCGATTTCCTCACCCATATAGATATAAGGTGTCCCACGTGACAGGTGAATACTGGCCGCTAACATGGTGGCTCCTTCATTACGGAAGTTCTCAACATCGACAAAACGGTTCAAGGCACGGGGTTGGTCATGATTGTTCCAGAAGAGAGCGCTCCAACCGCCTTTATTACTCATCTCCTTGCCCCAACTATGGTAAAGACTTTTCAATTCTTCAAAATCAAAGGGAGCTAAGGTCCATTTTTGCCCATCCTTGTAGTCCACCTTGAGGTGATGAAAATTAAAGGTCATGGATAATTCCTGACGGTCAGGCGACGAATAGAGGACACAGTTTTCCATGGTGGTAGAAGACATTTCCCCAACTGTCATAAAGCTATCGTCTGATCCAAAAGTGGCTTGATTCATCATACACAAATAGTCATGAACGATAGGCTTGTCTGTATAAGCTGGCTTTCCTTCATTTTCAGGACAATTCACTAAGACCTCGTCCTTGCCAATCAAATTGATCACATCAAATCGGAAACCTTTGACACCCTTGTCGCGCCAGAAATTAACAACCTTGAAAAGCTCCTTACGAACATTGGGATTGCGCCAGTTAAGGTCAGCCTGGGTCTCATCAAAGAGGTGAAGGTAGTATTTCCCTGTATTCCCAAAGGGCGCCCATGCAGAGCCACCAAACTTAGACTGCCAGTCTGTTGGTTGGTCTTGGACGAAGAAAAAGTCTTGATAATACTTGTCACCAGCTAGGGCTTTCTGAAACCATTCATGCTCTGTCGAACAATGATTGAGCACCATGTCCAGCATAAAGTCAATCTTGTGCTCTTTACCGACACGCACCATTTCTTCAAAATCAGCCATATCACCCAAAAGAGGATCAACAGCCATATAATCTGAAATGTCGTAACCATTATCCCGTTGAGGGCTTGGATAGAATGGATTGAGCCAGACCATATCCACGCCCAATTTGGCTAGATAGGGGATTTTTTCGATAATTCCACGTAAGTCCCCAATACCATTGCCAGTGGTGTCTTTGTAAGATTTTGGATAGATTTGATAGACTACTTTTCTTTTATCAAGTGTCATCTATTTCTCCTTTTCTGATAAAAGGGAGGAAGCCGTCTTCCGTCCCTATTTGTGCTATTTTGATTAGATTCGTGTTGCGACCATGAGATCTTCTCCAGCTTGGATCGTTGTCGGATAAGTTCCAGTGATGGTCGCTGTATAAGCATCTTGATTGGTAATAATGACAGGAGTTTCTGTTACCAGACCTGCATCCTTGATAATATCCATATCAAAACGAATCAATTTCTGCCCAACTGTGACATGATCTCCTTGGGCTACTAGACTTTCAAATCCTTTGCCATCAAGACCTACTGTATCCATACCGATGTGGATGAGCAATTCCACTCCCTCATCAGAGACAATACCGATGGCATGCTTGGTAGGGAAAAGAACCGTAACTGTCCCATTGACTGGAGAAGACAACTCACCTTGACTTGGTTCAATGACCAGACCTTGCCCCATGACACCTGAAGCAAAGACTGGATCAGTTGCTTGACTTAGTTCTTTTACTTGTCCTTCAAGTGGGCTAACAATTTCTACTGGAGTATGTTCTACTGGTTCATGGCTCACAAATTCTGCTTCTTCTTGAGCAACGAATTCTGCCTGCAAGTCCGTATCATCCTCTGTTTTTGTAAAGAGACCAGCCTTGCGGAAAAAGAAAGTCAAGAGCATTGGAACAAGAATAGCGACTAGCATAGTTCCTGCAAATGGTAGCATGTATTGAGGTTGAATAGAGAGGATACCTGGCAAACCACCGATACCAATAGAAGCCGCAGTTACATTAAAAGTAACGGATAACATGCCTGCAAGAGCTGAACCAGTCATTCCAGCTACAAATGGATAGATGTATTTGACATTGACCCCAAAGAGGGCTGGTTCTGTAACACCGAGATAGGCTGAAATAGTGGCAGGAAGTGAAACCTGAGCCTCACGCTCATCATGACGGTGCATGAAATAGTAAGCAAATACGGCCGAACCTTGGGCAATATTAGAAAGAGCAATCATAGGCCAGAGGGCAGTTCCACCAGCATCCGCAATCAATTGTGTATCAATAGCATTAGTCATATGGTGCAGACCTGTAATGACAAATGGTGCATAGAGGGCACCAAAAATCGCACCGAAGAACCACTTAACAGGACCAGTTAATCCTGCTAATACAACTGATGAAAGTCCTTGCCCGATTGTCCAACCGATTGGTCCCAAGACAGTATGAGCCAAAATCAAGGCTGGAATCAATGACAAGAAAGGTACAAAAATCATAGAAATCACTTCTGGGATATGCTTACGCCAGAAAATTTCAAGATAAGACAGACTCAAACCTGCAAGCAAGGCTGGGATAACTTGGGCTTGGTAACCGATACGATTAACAGTAAAATAGCCAAAATTCCAAACCCAGTTTGCTGCGATATCAGCTGCTGGCGTTGAAGCAACCGCATAGGCATTGAGCAACTGAGGCGATACCAAACAGATTCCGAGAACAATTCCCAAGATTTGGCTGGTTCCCATCTTACGAGAAACAGACCAAGTAATCCCTACTGGTAAGAACTGGAAGATAGCTTCACCAGGCAACCAGAGGAAGTGATTGACACCTGCCCAAAACTGAGAGGTTTCTGTGATGGTCTTACCATCCAACATAGACCAATGGACACCTTCCAAAACATTACGGAAACCGAGGATCAATCCACCAACAATCAAGGCTGGAATAATCGGAGTAAAGATTTCCGCCAGAGTGGTCATGACACGTTGGACCACGTTTTGATTACTCTTAGCTGCAGACTTGGCTGCTTCTTTGGAAACACCCTCAATTCCTGAAACAGCTGTAAAATCATTATAAAAAATCGGCACGTCATTCCCAATAATCACCTGAAATTGACCTGCATTTGTAAAAGTTCCTTTAACAGCTGAAATTGACTCGATAGCCTTAACATTAGCCTTCTTATCATCTCCTAAAACAAACCGCATCCGTGTCGCACAGTGGGTTACGGCAGTCACATTTTCTTTGCCTCCAATTGCCTGAAGCAAATCTTTGGCTGCTTGTTCAAATTTTCCCATTTGATTCTCCTTATACTTGTCAAAGCAAGTTTGATTTGATAAGTATATTGTAAACGATATCAAACCTGTATGCAACTTGTTTGGTATAAAAAGAGGATTTTTTTATCATTTTTCTGGAACTTGTATGGTAAAATAGATACAGGTGTTCATTAAACTAGACTAAAAACCCATTTAAGGAAGCAAAATGAAGAAATACCAACAACTTTTTAAGCAAATCCAAGAAACCATTCAAAACGAGACTTACGCTGTCGGAGATTTCCTTCCTAGCGAGCACGACCTTATGAACCAGTATCAGGTAAGCCGTGATACCGTCCGAAAGGCCCTGTCTCTCCTCCAAGAGGAAGGATTGATCAAAAAGATAAGAGGGCAAGGTTCTCAAATCGTCAAAGAAGAAACCGTCAATTTCCCTGTATCCAACCTAACAAGCTACCAAGAGCTAGTTCAAGAACTTGGACTGCGCTCCAAAACCAACGTGGTCAGTCTGGACAAGATTATTATTGATAAAAAATCCTCACTAATAACTGGCTTCCCAGAGTTTCGTATGGTTTGGAAGGTGGTCCGCCAGCGTGTGGTGGATGATCTGGTATCCGTTCTGGATACGGACTATCTGGATATGGAACTAATCCCAAATATCACTCGCCAAATTGCTGAGCAGTCCATCTATTCTTATATAGAGGACGACCTCAAACTCCTTATTGATTATGCTCAAAAGGAAATAACCATTGACCACTCAAATGACAGAGACAAGATTCTCATGGACATAGGCAAAGACCCTTATGTCGTTTCAATCAAGTCAAAAGTCTATCTCCAAGACGGGCGCCAGTTTCAGTTTACTGAAAGCCGCCATAAACTCGAAAAATTCAGATTTGTAGATTTTGCAAAACGTAAGAAATAAAAGACTGAGACACTAGATCTCAGCCTTTTTCTTTATCCTAAAACCAATTCATCACTGACTAGACTCTGGCCACTATTTTTCTGGAAGAGATGCATGAGATCTTCAACTGTCAGATGCTTTTTCTCCTCTCCCTTGACATCTACCACTATCTTGCCTTGATAGAGCATAATGAGACGATTTCCGTACTCAATAGCATGGTTCATATCGTGGGTAATCATCAAAGTCGTCAACTGATGGTGTTCCACAATCTTTTGCGTCAAATCCATCACCATTTGACTGGTTTTTGGATCAAGTGCCGCAGTATGTTCATCCAAAAGCAAAAGTTTGGGTTTCACCAGAGCTGCCATGACTAGGGTCAAGGCCTGTCTTTGTCCTCCTGAGAGATATTGAGTATCTACTTTTAAGCGGTTTTCAAGACCAATATTCAACTCCTTCAAGGCCTCTTGGAACTGGATTCTATCCTTCTCCTTCACGCCCCAACCAAGCCCTCTCTTCTGCCCGCGTCTCAAGGCAATAGCCATATTCTCCTCAATCGTCAAACGAGAAGCTGTTCCCATCTTAGGATCTTGAAAAACACGGGCAATATCCTTAGCTCTTTTGCGAACGCTCAGATTTTTAATAGATTTGCCTGCCAGTAGAAGGTCCCCTTCATCCACTGATAGATTGCCAGCCAAGATATTCATCAAAGTGGATTTCCCTGCTCCATTTCCACCGATTACAGAGATAAAATCTCCCTCTTCGACTTCTAAATCTAATCCTTTGAGGACATGGTTCTCATTGATCGTCCCTGCTTCAAATGTCTTGTGAATATTTTCAAGTGTTAACAAACTTGCCATAACTTTCTCCTCCTATTCATTTCTCAATTTTAGACCACGAATCTTTAATCTCTTTTGCAATTCTGGTGCAAATAAAACCAAGGCAAGCAAGATTGCATTAAAGAGACGAACAAGGTTTTGATCTAGATTTGGAATTTCATAGATATTTAAAATAATCAAACGGTAAACAATAGCACCGATTCCGATGGATAACAAGCGACCTCCAATGGTCAAATCGTGAATCAAGACTTCCGCAATAATCACGGCACTCAAACCAACAACGATAGTTCCTGTCCCAGAAGTCACATCTGAAAATCCATCATTTTGGGCGAACAAGGAACCACATAGAGCAATCAAACCGTTTGAAATCATGTAACCAACAATCTTCATAGTGTCGACATTGACCCCATTAGCCTCACTCATCGGAATATTGTCCCCAGTCGAACGCAAGACCAAACCAATCTCTGTTTTCATCAAAAGAGTCAAGACTAAACAAACAAGTAAGAGACAGGCTAAGCTGAGTGAGAAAACAGCTTCTTCATTTGTCAGACCCAAACTCGCCAATTGTTTAAAGACGGTTGAAGAATCTCCCAAGGAAAGATTGGGCACGCTACCCATGATTTTAATATTAATTGAATAAAGCCCTGTCAAGGTCACAATCCCTGTCAAAAGCGCTGGGATTTTCATCTTGGTGTGGAGCATTCCTGATACAAGACCTGCTACCATACCTGCCAGCAAAGCTAGCAAGGTCGCAATCCAAGGATTTGTCCCTGCCTGTATCTGTGATACGACGACAGCCGCCCCCAAGGGAAAGGATCCCTCAGCTGTCATATCCGCAATATCCAAAATCCGGAAAGTCAAGTAGACCCCAATAGCCATAATCGACCACAACAAACCTTCTGATAAACTAGATAATACAAAATTCATCTTAAATCTCCTTATTCCTTACCTTCTAACTTACTGATATCAATTCCCAATGCATCTGCCATTTCTTGATTAGTATGCAATTCCAGTTTTTCAGGCAACTCAACTGCTATATTTTCTGGCTTCTCACCTTTTAAGACACGAACCAGCATTCGCGCTGTCTGACGTCCCAATTCTTCATAATTAGTTCCGTAGTTATACAAGCCACCAACAGCAATCATTTCTGTTGAACCACCAAATACTGGAACCTTGTGTTTAATAGAAACCTGCTTGACTGTTTCCATGGTTGACGAAATGATATTGTCCGTTGGTACAAAAACCATATCCACCTCTGCCATCAAGCTTTCTGCTGCAGCCTTGACGTTGTTACTGTCCAAGATTGTTTTTTCAACAACGGTAAAGCCTTTTTCTTCCAAAAGGCGCTTAGCTTCATCCTTTTGGACAACCGAATTGGGCTCACTCTGAGTATAAAGAATTCCAATTGTTTTAGCTTTTGGCAACACTTTCTTTATCAAATTGATTTGGGTTGAAATGGCATCTGATGACTGATCGCTTGTCCCAGTTACATTGCCCCCAGGATGCTCTCTTGACCCAACTAGCTTGGCACTGACAGGATCTGTTACAGCTGAAAAGATAACCGGTGTCGTTTGCGTTGTATTAGCCAAGCTCTGAGCAGAAGGCGTTGCGATGGCTAGAACGACATCACTAGATTCTGCTAGTTGCTGGGAAATCGTTTTTAGATTTCGTTGTTCTCCTTGTGCATTTTGCAAATCAATCTCGATATTTTTCCCTTCAACATAGCCTTGCTTGGCCAGCTCATCCACAAAACCTTCTCTAGTAGCGTCTAAGGACTGGTGGGTAATAAATTGCGAAATACCGATACGAAACACATCTTTTTTCTTATCTGCCTTCAACTGATGCAAACTGATCAGAGAGGTCAAGAGAATTCCCACTACCAAGAGGGGTGCTAGTAATTTTCGAACAACTTTCATAATGAAACTCCTTCTCAGAAAAGATAAAACAAAAAACCGCCTAGATACTATCTAAACGGATGCTTGAAATAATCTAACAAGTTACAACTTAGCTAGTCCATTTAGATATTCATCTATATGGACCACAATCAAAAATCTTAGCCACATAGATACAAACAAATTGCTTGAACTGTTTGCATCCATGGTGACATGTCTACAAACACTATCTAAAGTAGCTAAAGTAAAAGTTTTGATTCATCGTTGCAGCTTGTTTCTTATTCATTTCTTTTTCTGCTTTCTTTTTTGATGTTTCCTATCTTACCACCTTTTTCATCACCTGTCAAGAATATTTCAGAATTTTTTAAAATTTTTCGAAAATTCTTTCAAGCTGTTTTCAAAGTTTTTTAAATCAGTCCAACAAAAAAAGGTTTATAATTTCCACAAAAGTTGACATGGAAATTATAAAACCATTATTAGTTTAATCCTTTTTGGTAACGTGCCAATTCGGCTTGGTTAGCCCAAACATAGTGACCTGGACGGATTTCAACCATCGACGGCTTATCAGTCTCATAGTCGTGTTGACTTGGGTCGTAAACCTTCAAGACCTTCTTACGTTCCAAGATTGGGTCTGGGATTGGTACCGCTGAAAGTAAGGCTTGAGTATATGGGTGAATTGGATTGTTAAACAATTCTTCTGTTTCTGCAACCTCTACAATAACACCCTTGTAAATAACCGCGATACGATCTGAAATAAAGCGAACAACCGACAAGTCATGGGCGATAAAGAGATAAGTCAAACCAAGTTCTTTTTGGAATTTTTTGAGCAAGTTCAAGACTTGGGCACGTACAGAAACGTCCAAGGCCGAAATTGGCTCATCTGCAATAACAAAGTCTGGTTGCATGACCAAGGCACGGGCGATACCGATACGTTGACGTTGACCACCTGAAAACTCATGAGGGTAACGAGTCAAGTGCTCAGCAAGAAGACCCACTTCACGGATAATATTTTTAACCTTCTCTTTACGTTCTTCTTCATCCTTGAACAGATGGTGATTGTAAAGACCTTCTGAAATAATATAATCAACAGTCGCACGTTCATTCAAACTTGCGGCAGGGTCTTGAAAAATCATCTGGATACGACGAATCAACTCTGCAGCTTGTTCACGCGATTTCTTACCATTAATCTTTTGACCTTCAAAAATGATATCTCCATTACTTGTATCATTGAGACCGATGATAGCACGACCAATAGTTGTTTTCCCACTACCTGACTCACCTACAAGCGAGAAAGTTTCTCCCTTGTTGATAAAGAAGTTAGCATTTTTAACTGCGACAAACTTCTTACTTCCTTCACCGAAGGAAATTTCTAAATCTTTGATTTCTACTAATTTTTCAGACATTTCCTTCCTCCTAGTCTGCCAGATGGGCAAATCCCATTTTATCACGGATCTTATCGTGAAGATTTGCAATCACAGCTGGTTTTTCTACTTTTGGAGCATCCTCATGAAGAAGCCAAGTTTTAGCCCAATGCGTCTCTGATACTGAGAATTGAGGAGCTTTTTGTTCGAAGTCAATCTGCATTGCATAGTCTGAACGCAAGGCAAAGGCATCCCCTTTCAAGTCAGTATAAAGTGACGGAGGTGTTCCTGGGATTGAGTAAAGATCCCCTTTATCATCAGCAAGCTGAGGCAAGCTAGACAAGAGACTCCATGTATATGGATGGCGAGGGTCATAGAAGACTTCCTCAACAGTTCCATACTCAACGATTTCTCCTGCATACATAACTGCTACCTTATCTGCAATACTTGCTACCACACCAAGGTCGTGGGTGATAAAGATTGTTGTGAAATGGTACTCGTTTTGTAAAGATTTTAGCAAATCAATAATCTGTGCTTGGATGGTTACATCCAAGGCAGTTGTTGGCTCATCACAGATCAAGACATCAGGTCGGCAGGCAAGGGCAATAGCAATAACGATACGTTGACGCATCCCTCCAGAATATTGGAATGGGTATTCATCAAAACGTCTATCTGCATCTGGAATCCCAACCTTATTCATGTAGTCAATCGCCAATTCTTTCGCTTCTTTAGCTGTTTTGCCTTGGTGTTTTACAATAACTTCTGTAATCTGACTACCAATTGTTTTAATTGGGTCCAAACTAGTCATTGGGTCCTGGAAGATAGTCGCAATCTTAGCACCACGAATTTGTTCCCAATCCTTGTGAGAAGACAAGGCTGTCAAGTCTTGACCACGGTAGTCAATACTTCCTTGGGCAATGCGACCATTTTCTTCAAGCATACCTGTGAAGGTCTTTGTCAAAACAGATTTTCCTGATCCTGACTCACCTACCAGGGCTAATACTTCTCCTTCAACTAGTTCAAGGGAAACGCCGCGAATGGCTGTCAATACTTTGTCACGAACGTCAAATTCCACGACAATATCGCGAGCAGTCAAAATTACATTTTTTTCTTTTGTCATTTCTACTCCTATCTATGTGTACGTGGATCACTAGCATCCGCTAGGTTTTGACCAACTACGAAAAGTGACAAGGATACCAAGACCAAAGTTGTCAATGGAATCCAGAAGAGGTATGCATTTGTTGTTACGTTCTGTGAATAATCTGAAATCAATCGACCTAAACTTGGTACTGTAATAGGCAATCCAAGTCCAAAGAATGACAGAAAGGCTTCATAGGAGATAAATGCTGGAAGCATTTGTGATGTAGTCGTAACAATAACAGATACCAATTGTGGCATGATATTTTTAATGACAATTTTGTATGTTGGAGTTCCGAGTGTGCGTGAAGCAAGGTTGTACTCTAAGTCACGGTAACGCATGATTTGGATACGAATTGAGTAAGCAATACCAATCCAAGTAGTCACACTCATAGCAAAAATCAGATTCCAGAATCCAGCTCCGATTGAGTAAGTCAAGACAATGACAATCAAAAGAGATGGGATGTTTGAGATGACATTATAAACTTCCATCATCACACGGTCAACTGATTTTGAAATTCCCCAAATACCACCGACAAAAACACCGATAACCAAGTTAATCACTGTCGCAATCACAGAAATGAGGATAGAGTTACGAGCTCCGAACCAGACACCGTCAAAGAGAGATTTACCGTTACTGTCTGTACCGAACCAATGCTCAGCATTTGGCTTGATATAACGAGCACTAAAGTCGTTTACTTTGCTGACATCATTGAAATCAAACTTAGAAAACATTGGGTAGATGAAACTCATCAAAATGATAGCTACCAAGATTCCCAACATGACTACAGTTGATTTCTTCTTCATAAATTGTCTAAACACTGAGCCCCAGTATGAATAGGCTGGCGCATCAATGGCTTCAGAGGCAAAATCGTCACGTTTTACGAACTGAAATTTTTCTTTATCGATTGTAGACATTATTTGCCTCCTTTCTCAGTCAATTTAATACGTGGGTCAATAATAGTCATCCAAATATCTCCCAAAAGAAGTGAGAAGATAGAAATACATGTAAAGATGAAGACAAGACCTACGACCATAGAGTTATTAGATGCTTTTACAGAGTCAATCAACATTTTACCCATACCTGGGAAAGCGAAGACTGTTTCAGTAAGGGTTGCACCACCGATAACCCCGATAACAGCACCAGGAATTCCTGAAACCAGCGGAACCATGGCATTTTTAAAGATGTGTTTGTTTGAAATTTCTTTTTCAGACAAACCTTTTGCACGAGCAAAACGAACAAAGTCCTGTGATTGCAAGTCAATCATGTAACGACGAATCCAAATAGCTGTACCAGGAGCACCCAATAAACCAAGGATAACTGCTGGTAAAACATACGAACGCCAATCTCCAGCACCCAAGATAGGGAATGAATCTGGAAGACCAATTGATGATCCAATCAAACGAACAATGTAAACCAAGGCAATGGTTGGAAGGGCCATCAAGAAGGTCAAAAACCCTGTTGAGAAGCTATCAATCCAAGTGTTCTTGAAGCGAGCCATAGCTGAACCAAGTGGCACGGCAATCGCATAAGAAATCACCAAACCAATCAATCCAACGACTGCAGAGCTAGCAATCATAGAAGGATATTGGTAGTTGCTTTCAGTTGCAGTATATGGGTCATCTTTCCCATAGTTAGCTACTTCACGAGAATCAGCCTGACTAGGCGATTTGTAGGTTCTTGAGTAGATATTAACTGAAGATGTTTTCTTACCAGTTGGGAATTGCACTTCTGATGTCTTAGTTTGACCTTGTCCTTGTGTGATAACTTGAAGCACAGGAGTATTAGCATAAGTTGGATATGAATCACCCAAATTCAAGTTCACAAAGTTTTGGTGAACAAATGGGAACTGACTATTGAAGTACAAGAGGTACTTGTGTTTAGTCCCTGAACCTACCAGAGACCAGCCGATAGCGGGATCATTTTCAAAACGCAAATAACGCTCCAAATTTGGATTTTCTGGGTCCTGAATCTTGTTTGTGTGGTCGATATCAAGCAAGTTTGCATAGAATTTAAACACACGTTCAAAAATTGGAATTTCACGTGTAGCGTAGAATTGGCCACTTTCAGTAAATTCTCCCAGGGTCCAACCATGACCGATTTGTTTGATGTATTTTTCATAGATAGCCTTGTTGGTATCATTGGCTTCAACTGTTACAGAAGCATCCATCTGGCTAGCTTTTTCTTGCAACTCTTTGGTATCGTAGTACTCGATATAGCCCATACGCTCATAAACGGTATTCTCATAGTTATCACGTTTATCAGCAGTTGTAGCAATCTTGTTATAGTTGGTATCCTGTTTGAAAATCAATTTTCGAGGAACCATTGTATAGATAATCGTGTAAGTCAAGGTTGTTACTAAGAAGATAGAAACCAATGACCGCAAAACACGCATAAAAATATATTTTTTCATATCATTTCCTTTAAAAATCCCAAAAGAACCTTCTCCTCATGGAGAGAAAGTTCTATTGAAAATTATTTACTTCACATGACTTGCCAATTCTTTTTGAGCTTTCTCGTTTGACTCAGTCTTTTCTTTCAACCATTTTTCACGAGCTTTTTCATACTCTTCTTTGGTGATTGCTTTTTCACCAACTTCAGTGTACTTCAAGTATCCTGAATTTTCACCTTTAAGGCCGGCTACTGAATATGAAGAGCTAAATGGTAGAACTTTTGAAACATATGAAACGGCTGTTTCTTTTGGAGAAGCCATTACTGGAATTGTCAAAGCATTGTCAGTCAACCAAGCTTGTGCCACCGCGTATTTTTCATAACGTTTTTGAACATCTTGGTTTTCGCTGTTTGCGTCATCAAGTAATTTTCCATAGTCAGCTAAACCAAGTTTGCTTACTACTGATGCATCTGTGTTTTGGTCAATACCAAGGTAAAGACGAGTGCTTCCTCCCTTAAGGACGAATTGATCCAAGAAAGTAGAAGGATCTTGATAGTCAGGGTTCCATCCTAGCAAGGTATGGATATCCCAGTCTTGCTCTTTAGCTGTTGGAGCGCTAAATGAAATTGGTAAAGCTTCTGCTTGAGTCATTTGTTGTAA
Source organism: Streptococcus mitis (assembly GCF_946188685.1). Lineage (GTDB taxonomy): Bacteria > Bacillota > Bacilli > Lactobacillales > Streptococcaceae > Streptococcus > Streptococcus mitis_CC. Next base: position 114,111 of record NZ_CAMHWH010000004.1, on the reverse strand, counting down.
GTCTACAACAACATTATCTGAACCCAATACTTTTTCAATTGATTGTTTCAATGATTGAACACGGTTTACAACCGCTGTTGATTCTTGGATAACCAAGGCATCCAAGTGGATTGGGAATTCAACACCTTCAACTTGTAGGCTTGATTTTGCTTTAGCAAAGACTTCTTTCGCTTTTTCTTCATTGTAAAGTCCATTTTGAGAATCTGCTAGAGACACGTTTGACCAAGTAGAAGAATTTGTCTTAGCCAAGCTATCTTGTACCAATTCACCAAATGTTTTCTTACCAACTTGAAGATTATAAGGTGCAAACGTATTACGGATGGCTACTGCAGCTCCATCAGTACCATTTGTTTGAGCTGAGTAAGAATTGCGATCGACAGCAAAGTTCAAGGCTTGACGGAATTCCTTGTTTAGCAATGCTTTCTGAGTAGATGTCTTTTGAGCATCACTTGTTTTGGCAGTGTGGTTATAGGTTGTACGGCCATAATTCAAGCTGACAGTTGCAACACCCGCACCTGGTTCATTAAAGTAAATGTTATCTTTAAAGTCAGCTGCATATTTTTCATATGTAGAACTTGTAGGGAAGATACGGGCCTTGCTATATTGACCATCGGCAAAACCTTTAGCAATCACATCTTGGTCCTTACCATCCCAGAAAGTGAACTTAACGTTCTCAATTTTTACATTTTCTTTGTCCCAGTAAGCATCATTTTTAGCCATCTCGATAGATGATTTTGGAGTTACAGATTTTAAGACAAATGGACCGTTATAAAGAATAGAGTTAGCATCGGTTGGGGCACCAAAACCTTCCCCTTTTGAAGTTAAGAATTCTTCATTAACCGGCATCAAAATACCACTAGTGGTCTTGTCATTCCAGAAAGTTTCTGGCTGGTTCAAAGTATATTCTAGTGTTTGATCATCAAGCGCTTTTACTCCAACGGTTGAAAAATCGCTTGTTTCACCCTTGATATAGGCTTCTAATCCCTTAATAGAAGAGCTAACGATTGAAAGTCCTTTTGATTTTCCATCTACGGCGTGTTTCAAACCAGTAACGAAGTCTTTAGCAGTTACAGGAGCGTATTCTTCTCCCTCTGCTGTCACCCATTTAGCATCCTTACGGATTTTATAGGTATAAGTCAAACCATCTTTTGAAACTGTCCATGATTCAGCAATAGAAGGAACCAGGTTACCATATTTATCATTAGCCAACAAACCATCTACAGCATTTGTTGTGACGAATGATGTTGAATCGATATTGCTGACGATATAATCCAAGGTTTCTGGATCTGTTTGATAAACATATTGGTAATCTTTTGCTAGTTTAGCATTATTTGAACTAGTGTTTGAACACGCAGCTAGAACTCCTGACGCTAATAAGGTAGCTCCCGCTACAGCAAGCACTTGACTTTTTTTCATTTATTTACTCCTCTTATAAATAAAGTATAGGTTATCATCAATTATATCATAGATTTCAAGAAAAGTAAACGAATTTTCAGAATATTTAGGCTTATTGATACAAAAAATCTGAAAAAGCTATTGACTGAAAATCATTTTCAAGGTATAATAATAAACGTTAAGGCGGTATAGCCAAGTGGTAAGGCACGGCTCTGCAAAAGCTTGATCGTCGGTTCAAATCCGTCTACCGCCTTTCAATACCGAATTTATCGGAATTTATCAAGACAAAAAGCCCGTAAAATAGGGCTTTTTTATTTTTATTTCATGATAAAAAAGGATAACTTTAAAAAACTTTTGGGGCGAGTTTGGGGCGAAGATATTTTTATTTTTAACAAAACACCGTTTTTGACAATAATCAAAAAATAAAAAGGATCTATTATTAACAAAATGACGTTTTTGACAATAATACCCTACCATTCTTCCCCCTATTCTTCAAGAAAATGCTTTTTTGAACAATAGGATTGTAATTTGGGTTTCTAATCGTTCAAAATGCGTGTTTTTGAACAATAAAAAAACCGCAAACCAAACGACCTGCGGAAACATCATCTATTCTAAAAAGTCTTTTTCTGTAATTACTTTTAATCTAGTAGAATAATTCTGAAATGTTGAGAATTTAAAACGTTTAGGATCTTCAAGTTTATTTCTATCATTTGCTTCCAAAGCGTGGTTATAGTCTATAATTGCTTTTACCAACTTATTAATAATAGCTCTATCATTGTCCATTACTTTATAATAATCTTCGATTTTCCGAAGGCGGAAAGTTGTATTCAACAAATAACTTTCATCTTCTAAAATCAATGTTTTACCAATATCTAATCCTTCAACATATCCTTCTTTTGCCGAATTTCTAAGTTTATACTTCAACTGATACTTTTTAGGAATGTAACTTCTAAATGGAATCAAGAAAGTTAGCCCCTGTATTTTGACAACGGTTACCGCAAATCCCCTTCCTTTATTCATTACTTCCTTTGTCTTAAAGTCATAATCCATCGCTTGAATAAGGTCGTAATCCTTGCACATTTCTAAATCAATTTGACCTAATTTTAACTTCTTACTTTTCATTCCTATTCCTTAGATAAAAAGCTCACTAAAAAGTGAGCAACATTTCCAATGAGATACTTCTGTTGACGAGCGCGTCTCTCCGCCCCCTCATTGCCTCAAGAAAAGGCTGGGCGAATCGAAAGGAGGTAGATTTTTCCTGTTTTCAATTCTACTTATTTTTGCACATTTTTTGAATTTTGTCAAACAAAAAAACCGCAAGCCTGAGCCTGCGGTGAAAGAACAATTTAGAAAGTTTCCTTTCATTTTATTTTTTGAAATTATTTCGTCGTAATCAAGCCATCTGGTTCTACTGTGAACTCTGGCTTTTCTGCCATTGTTCCGTCTGGTTTGATGTAGTACCAGCCTTGGCCTGCTCTGACGAATTCATTAGATACCATATACCCGTTTTTGCTGTCGAGGTAGTACCATGTGTCCTTGTACTTGACCCATCCTGTCTTCATGGCGCCTTCTACGTCGAAGTAGTACCACTTCTCAGCGATTTTTTTCCAGCCTGTGGCCATTTCGCCTGAGTTGTCGAACCAGTACCAGTTGCCGTCTGAGTGCTTCTTCCAGCGGTCTGCAAGCATGTATCCTGAACCGTCGAAGTAATACCAGGTTCCGTTGATTTTCTCAAACTTGTCTTTTGGATAAGAGCCGTCTTCTTTAACATACCAGTAGCCTGTATCGTTCTTCTGCCAGCCTGTTTCGGCGCCTAGGCCGTTCTCAATATCTCGCTTAAATTGTTCACGGCTAACACCCCATTTCGCAAGATAAGGATACGGGTCAACGTGGTCGCTACTGTTATCCGGCTGGTTATTGGTACAGTATTCATGAGTTTTGATACCTGCCAAGTCGTCTGTATCAAGAGTTTTCGGCAAACCTGCTTCATCTGCTAGATTTCGTAGCAATTCGATATAGAGGCGATAGTCTGTCATGAACTCTTCTTTAGTTGAATGGCTTTCAATCAATTCAACTGCTGCATAGGTCTCAGCATTCCAACCGCCCCCAACGTCCCACATTCCCTTGTTTACAGGGCCTACTTGCATGACACGACCGTTTCCAACGACATGAGAAAAGAACCCAAGTCCAGGGTCCTTTCTGTAGTGGTAGTCCGCCTCGTTCTGAGCGGTTGAGTTTCGGTTGCCTGTTGAGTGGGCATGAACCTGACGGAAAGGCTCAAACCCAACAATCGGCAAGTCCGTGCGTAGTCTACTTGTATCAATATCCATGCCTATTCCTCACTTGGTTTCTTGTATTCTAGAGCTCGTGTGCTGTCTGTGATTCCGCTAGTCGTTGGGTCGTTGACCAAACCGATTGCAGTCAAGAACACGAATACCGCATTGACAAGCAAAATCAGCTTGTTGCCAATATCGCCTAAATCTAGATGATATCCAAAGACTGCTGCACCAGCTTGCAAGACAAGCAAGAATGCTGGGATTGCAGTCAGCCAAAAGTATTTATTTTTTAATCGTAGTTTCCAATTAATCATATATTTTTCCTTTCTTATGGTAATGTTGTAGGCCAAGCCTCATCTGTCAAGTATGAGATAGCACTTACTCGTATATCTCCAATATCTTTGTTAGTTGGGATGTCTTCGTTAAACGTGAATTGAATGAAATTTAAGTCAGATTTACCACCTAAATACCAAATTCCATAAGGTCTACCCTTGTCGTCATAAATTGGCCCTACAAGTGAATTCTCGCTTCTAAAACCTTCGGGAATACCGTTAGGATAAGTAAGTTTAGCCCCTTTGTCTCCACTGCTGTTGTGTCTTACAAATCCAGGTCCATTTCGTCTGCCTACTCCAAACCAGCCCCACTGAAGCCCTCCGAATTGATAAGTAACAAGATTGTTTACTCGTCTGATTTTAATGAACGAGTTGCCTGCTCTAGAGACACTGCTTAAAGTTCTCCAGCCAGTATCGCCGATTAGAACACGCCAGCCTGTGTTATCGTTACCTTTTTCTTTGATCCATTTCAATGCGCCATTAGTAACATTTACATCTACATAGGTTGTCCCGATTTCAGCAGTGATACGGCCTTCTGGTGACCCTGTGCCACGGATTTCATGCCCTACGTTTTCAGGTAGCGGTAGAGTGACATTATTACCCCCGGCGATACCGAGGGTATTTCCTGTCAGTGTAAGCCTTGGTTCAGGCTTTTGATTCAGAGTTTTAACATCACGACCGACAGCCTTAGCAAATTCCTCAAAATTGCTCATGGCAATCACGCTTTCGCTGTATTATATACTGTTACTAAATCAAGATTGGCAAAAGCGTCAATGCGTGTGCCAAGGTCTGAGATTTTTTGTACAACTGCACCTTCAGTGCTACCGCTCATGCTTGCAATTTTTTCGGCGATTTCTTTAAGGGTGTTCAAGTCCTCAGATACACCCTCACCCAAAATGTCATTTTTGACAGCAATTTTAGCTTGCTCGATCAGTTGTGTGACTGTCGCATTGTCAACCTTGCCATTAAGAAGTTGCTTCAATTCTTTGATGTCAACCCCAACTGCTTGAGCAAATGCAATTAGTTTACTTGTGTCCATATTTTCACACCTTTCCTAGATTATAATAAAAGAGCAAATCAGGAATTTCCTGACATGCTCCACCTTCACTTGCAATTCTACCTGCAAGTTGTTTCTTAACTTCTTCAACGATATCTAATTCCTTTAATTTATAGATATCTTCCGTAACCAATTCTTTATCTGAGTCTTCAATTTCAATATAAGTATCTCTATCGCTTGGGAAGATATACCCTCCAACCGAGATTTCCACTCGATATTTTCCGCTTGGTAGAATACTATCTAAATTAAAATTGACAGAATGGCTAGTGACGGGAGCAGTTGTCTTCCACCTGCGTAGTCCTTTTGTTAGAGTAACAACCGCTTCTTGCCCCTCAAACGAGGTCATGACACGGTAATTTTCATCTAACAATTCAAATCCAAAAGTAGAAGACAAATCCCCTTGCTTAATAAGGTCGCCACCATCAATCCGAGCCAAATTGGTTGTATTAACTTTGCGGTTGTTACAACCCATTCTGAACCTCTTTCTATCTATCATCAATTAAGATATCTGTCGTAATATCCAATTTCTCAAAATCGCAGTATAAACGATCTATGTATCCATTACCTCCTAGAGTTTTATAGATTTTGTGCATGCTTTCTACTAGTGAGAATTCATCTCTAGAGGTATATCCTCTGTTAATAGCCCGTCGCATATCACGATCAAGGCGCAACTTCATGGTATTTAGATGCGCCTTATCGTGAATTTTTAATTTTTCTTGCACTTCGTCGATTTTGGAATTGCTATCTTTAGCGGTAGTCTGGACATCTTTAAGCTGTTTCTTAACATCGGTTAGTTCCGAGACGATTTTCTCCGTCTCTTCTTTGGCTTTTTTCGGCAATTTGTAGCTAAGCCAAGCGATGATAATTGGTGAAGCCGATGGTAGCACGTTCATGAAGAAATGTTCTATCTGTTGTAAGACGTCCATAGTTACCCCTGTTATTGGTTAGGCGCAACTGTTGTAGCAGAAGGTTCTGAAACTGCAGGAGTCACGGTAGCTGTTGTAGAAACTGTAGTTGCTGGAGCGACAGTTGTAGGGGCATTTTGTTCTTTAGGTTCGAACTTCCATGCTGCGCCTGTTCCATCAAGTTCAAGACGACCATTTCGGGCAAAGTCGCTTGCAGGTTCACCGTTATATGTAAATTCCTTGTTCAACTGAACCAAGATACGCTTACCCTCACCATCCACTTCAACGTGAGTTGGGTCTTCGATAGCAATTAAATCATTTGCCATATAACGTTTACCAATTTCTGCAATTGGAATTAAATCTGCCAAAATTTTGTATGTTGTACCGTAAGGGATAACCTTACCAGTTACCAAAGCTAACACTAAGGCATGGCTGATTTTACCAAAACGGTCAGTTTCTTCTTTATTCTTCTGAACAGTCTGTTCTGTAGCTGTCTGTTTGGCTTCTGTCTGAGCCACCTTCTGCTCAGCCTGTTCCAATTTAGCTAGAGTTTCTTGTAACTTAGCTTGCGCTTGTACAATTGCACTTGTTGGGTCTAACTCGGTGCGTAGCACATCTTTAACTGCTTCAATGAGTGTTTCATCCGTATCACCCAAGCGGTCACCCTCCAACTCACGAGTGAAAAAAGTAAACGGCTTGTCACATTGAATAGAGACTTCCGTCTTGCCAACTCTAAAAAATTTATTTACTAATACAAATTCCATGTTAAATTACCTCTTGTTTTTATAAAATGAAGTGTTAGTTCCTAAATGTAAGAACGTATCTCTATCAGTTCTACTTCTAAAATAAATTGAAAAAGAACCATAAAATTCATTATACGACCCTGTCCTTGTCGTCAATTGCACTGAATTTATTCTAAAGGTTTTACCACCCCTTTTTACAGCTGTAGCTTCTTTATATCTTTCTAAATCTTCCAATGAATAAATGCCGTTTGCATTATCTAAATTGATAACAGCTTTATCATTTCCCTCTGCTTTAAAATTAAAGTTTCCGCTCCCTATGAGAATTAGATTGAATTTTTCCCATACTAATCTACTTCCAACGTAACGTTGAACTATTTCATGTCCTCCAACATAAATGCCTTCTCTTGTAGCCATAGTATCACCTACTCATACACATCATAGATTGTGTTCGGGTCTTTGGTTGAGAGTGCTTCATATTGATATTTAGATCCATACCAATACTTCATTTGCTGATTTCCGTTCTGGTTAATCAGCTTATTAGCGACTACTTCGGACGGTGTACTTGGAATCCCAAGCGCTGACCTGTTTACTCGCAAAACACCCGAGCTATCGATTGTAATCGTCGAATTATCAGGTCGCACCACACCAGCCTGTCCACTAGTTGCCGTCTTAGCTTTTAGCACACCATTTGACACCTCTGTCGTCTGATTATCCGGTCTGACAATACCGTTTGTGTTTGATGTAGCTACTGATATAGCTGATTGTGGTGTTGTAAATGTTTGTTTCAAAGTGGACACAGGAACTTTTTTCAATCCTGCCCCACTGTGAACCAGCACCACATCTCCGTCCGATACGTTGGATAACGTTGGCAAATCAGTAGCTTTCCTAACTTGGTTGCTCATAATTACCATTCATCTATTCCTCCCTTTCTACTATTTGGTATTTCCAATCAGCTACGACTAAATTGTTGTTTTCGTCACCTAGCAATACATTAGCATTATCTTCAGCTTTGATTGGTATATAGAACGCATTCTGTAATACCATTTCTTCCAGCAATGACAATCGTTGTTCTTGCTCATTAACTTCTCTTTTAGTCGCTTCATGGTCTGTATAACTGGCTTGTCTTACGTTGTCCACATTCCCCAAGCCTACCTGCGCCTTGGTAACACCGTGTGGGTTGTTGCGGTTGTTGATGTGACCAGTTAAGTCAACCTTCTCAGCCTTGCTTCTAGTGACCTCATCAATTTTTTCAGGCAGACCGTCGATGTCTGCAACCTTGTGCCTGTGACTTGCGTCGGCTTTCCCGTTCCAGCGTGTTCGTTCCTGGTCAGAAACGTGACGGGCAGTATCTCTAATGTGATTATCGATATTAGTCTGCAACTTCCTTTCTGTCGCTTTCAATTCAGGGACAGTTGCATAAACCAAGTCAGTCGCATTGTATTGAATGGTAATCTGACTATTCTTACTAATAGTCGTATTGAAATCATAGTCTCGATATACATAAGCAGATGTTTTGGGAGGAATCACATCCCCCTGCTCCGCCCAAGTATACATATACATGAACTCTTCGTGATTTCCACGTTTAGCAAATACACCGATTTCATTGATAATCATTTCACGCTCAATCCGTGAGTTATCAAACCTCGCTGTGAGACGAATCGTATCAGCTACATCCGTCGATAAAGACTGTGTCACTTGCAGAGAATGAACTATTTGAGCTACATCGTTCTTCTTGCCAGTGTCTGTCTGATGTCGACCACTACCCAAAGCTATTCGAGTAAAAACCAGTGGTTCTCTATTTTGAATAGCCAAGGCTGTTTCGCTGATTGCTTTATCAGTCACAATAGGTTGGATAAAATATCCCATTTATTTCCTCCTATTCAAATCGAACCGAACGAATGTCTCTAAACGTGTGAGCACCGATATAAATCGCGTTCATCATAGGTGCTTCAACTGAGAATTGAATTCCTAAATGAGCAGGAATCAATTCACGTACATACTTTAAAAAACGGTTCAAATATCCGGTCGGTAATTCTCCTAAAAATCGAATATGTACCGCCGAACCCTTGACCGTTACTAAATTATTGACATTCGTAAAGCTCTTTGTAATTTTTTGCAAACTCACTGAGTTTATTTTTATTTTGGAAGAAATTAAAGTGATTAGATACCGCCTTCGTTCTTCCAAGTCAATTGTTTTCGGTTTTACCTGAAGAGCCTTTTCCCAACGTGTAATCCAGTCTTCCGTCGCTTCTGGCAACAACATCAACCGTCTGGTATCAAAGATTAAGTCTGTAATCAATTCCAGCTCTGGAATTTCAGTTTCAAACAAATCGTTGATGGTTGGATCTAAGACCTCTGGCAAAGCCGATAACATACGATATCTAACTTGTGACATTGATAGTTACCTCCGCTAGTTTCGGAAGCATGTTTGTAGAAAGCTCAATACTTTGTTCCCTGTCATTCAACAAAATACGGTCCACATCTCGAACCCCATTAATTCTGTCAATGATCGTGGCAACTTTATAATTTCGAACCTCTTTCTCTTCAAATGCTTCTTCACGTAAGTATTTAATGAGTTGGACTTTCGCCTCGTGCTTGATGGTTTCGATATCTACATCTTCATCAATCTTGATCGTTGCGGTAATACGAACGTCGTAGCCACTTACAGACTGCACTGTCACATAAGCACCAATCGGAGCAACGCCTAATCCGTGGCCACTCGGTTCAGGATCCAAGTAATTCTTGAACTTATTTACCAGCTCTGCACTCGCTTCATTACCGTCAGCATCTGTAATAGATACACGTACTGTATTTTCGCCTTTCCAAAGTGGCTCTACCAAAGCTGAACCAACACCAACAAACTCGCTGGCCCACTTCTTGTATTGGGCGATATTCCCGTTCAAAGTCGGTGTTTTCAAGTACTCAATGGTACGTTTACGGAGTTGTTTATCCGTCTCTTCGTCTTCTCCTACGACGATAACAGAGCCGATTTCTGCCCCTTTAAAACCATTCAACACATCAATGTTGATGAGTTGACCTCTTACATAGTTAGGTGCATTTCCGACTTGTTCAGCTACTACACTGTACTCAAACCCAGAGCGACGTTCCAAGACACGGAAGTTATACTCACTATTAACCACGCTGAAGCGGGTTCCGAGTGGGATTTCCTGTTTGAATTGAACCAATCGGACCGATGCCGTAGCTGGCAAGCGTTCAACTCCGAACTGCCTACATAATCGAGTTAGGAAGATTCCTGTACTCGTATCCAAAAAGTTGACTTCCTCATACGATTTTAAGACCGTATACTGAATGGCAACTTCTCGAGCTGCAGGCGCAACTAGATTGTACAAGACAGATCCTTGTCTTTTGTCATACTTATCATCAAACAAGGCCAGCATATCCTCTAAAATTTCTGGATATGTTTTTACCTTTATCATCGTTTCACCTCCAAATCCATCTCAAATGTTCCAAAATCACTATCAACCATGAACTGCACATAAAACTCATCTTTCTTTACCTTAGTAGAAAAAGAATGAGCCTCATGAATCCTGTCATCTTCATACAAGGCCTCTTTTATGCGCCGTGCGATATCCATCTGGGCATAGTCCATATCCCCACCAAATAAGGCGTCTAATTCAACACCGTAGCGATGGTCATAAATTGTATAGATGAACCGTTCAGTTGTCAGCATGCGTCTGATTGATTGCTTCAGAGCGTGAATGCCATCTGTTTCTAGCAAGATATTGGTTTCATCTAGTGTTAAGCTAGGCTGTTTCTTAGCTTCGACAACATTTTTAGCGATGTTTAAAAAGTTTGTTTTAGGAGTACTCATTCATCAGAACCCCCTTTCACTTTGCGTTTGTAGTGGAAAATTTTCTTGTACAAGACATAATAAAACCCTCCACCATCTTGTCTGATGAGATGAAGGGTTTGGCCAACATACTCAGGATCCAATTCTTCATCGGTCCATGTGACAGCAAGCATGGAATCATCTAAAATCAACTCATTGGTCAATTGGATTTTGAGGGGAGAAACCGATAAAACAACACCAGTCGTTATCTTCGCGAACTGGCGATTTTCAATGAAATTACTAATCAATTTCTTTAGATTTTCTATTACTTCCATCTACTCACTTCCTGCCATGAATAATTTAATTTCCATCGTGTGCTTTTCTGCACTGAAGGAATGAGTTGCCTCTTCAATGACATACCACCCCTTCTTCTCAATATCCTTGACATCCACATAGACTGCATGACCTGCTAAAAAGTCAATACTTCCAATATCAGCTTTTAGACTGAAAGTTTCTTTGGGACGGTTTTTCATCTTCAAGAGCATTTCGCCCCATTGCTTGATTTGCCCCTCAGTTGCTTTCTCATCCACTTTTTTCATGTACTGGAGTTTTCCCCAAGCTCCGATATTGTAGCTATCCTGATAAATGTAGACCTCTCTCTTTTTGGTTTCTTTGTTCTCTTGGATTAAGCGGACAATATTAGCACTATCCTCAATCGAACCTTCAAACTCAAAACTAGACATAAAGGATTCATTACCGATGATGTATTGGATTGGTAAGTTTTTCGGAGTCGTTAGCGTCAACTCTCCGAACTTATCATACAAAACCAGCAATTCTCCACTTTGTACCAAAGTCTCGTCCATGGCTTCTTGGATAATATCCAGAGCCTTCTTGTCTTCCTTCAACTGAGGGGATAAGGTCACGGCTGGGGCTTTTAGTTCCCCAATCTTCAAATCAAAATCTCCTGCGATTGCCGAGACGATTTGATTGACGTTTTTATCCCTGGCAACGAAGTTGATATTGCGTAGCAAATACTTTATCTGGTCGTGGAAGGTCAAGGTTGTTTTGGTATCTTTTTCGTACTTGATTTTCGTCAAATAACCAAAGAATACCTCTTTATCATCTAGCTTAAAAGCAAGCGGAGAACCGTATTCAAAAGCTACTTTTGTAGAGTTGTACAAGGTAATCTCCACGCTCCAAGCTGACCCTTTTCTAGTTGTCTTGAATTCGACCTTTTCAGACACAGTTGCTAAATCCCATGTATCTCCAGTTTTATTGTTCTGATAAAATAATTGCATCATGGTATCACAAACTCCTGTCCAGGATAAATCCAATGAGGGTCTTTGATTTTGTCTTTGTTGGCTTCGTAAATTTCAGTATATCGGCTGCCATCTCCATAAAAAGTTTGAGCAATCCCCCACAGTGTATCACCGCTTACCACCGTATGGCTTTTTTGAGCAGGTTTCTCAGTCGTAGGGCTACGTTCTTCAGTAGCTTTTGCCTGAGGTTTCTTTTTAGTAGCCTCAAGTGCTTTTTTGTCTTTAATAGTGACCTTACGTGGCTTGTGAGACCGATATTGCAAGAACTTAATCTTATAAATCAGGTCATTTTCATATCCCGTCTTGGTAGAGACATCGAACTGTTCCACTAGAAATTTCCCATTAATAGCAGACCCAAAAGCACCCCCAATCATAAGTTGAATAGGAGTACCTTCAGTCTTAAATTTACGAATAGATGATACAAAGGATTCTGGAGAGACACGGCTATTCCGTTGGTAATTTCCGTCGTATCTTCCACTAGGAATAAAGGATTCAAACTCAATCGATTGAAGCTCTGGATTTCCGACAAGCGGAACGTTACCGGTATCGATGATAGCGACTGTCTCAATTCCTTGTTTGTCCTCCAGTTTGATTTCTTCTGGATTCACTGGCAATTTAATGCCTTCAATAAATATAAACATCTGCTACCTCCTTCCTAGTAAGCCATAAGGCCGTCAGCGCCGTTATTCAAAGCGTCTACAATGGTTGCATTCAAATCATCCAATACATTGGCATACTGGCCAGCGTTGTTAATGGAGTCAATGTTGGTGACAATCTCTGGTTTCAAGGTAATAAAGTTCTGTTGCCACTTCATAGTCGCGACATCCTTAATTAACTTGATGTATTCATCGTCCAGTTTGATTTCATCTTCAATCTTGCCGACTTTGTCTAATTTACCACCAGTAGGGTTGTGCCCACCGCCACCGCCTTTTCCTCCGTCTCCTTGTCCAGGGGCTGAGCTTGCTGGGCTGAGTTCGTAAGGTGTTTTTCCTTGGTCGCCCAAGAAATTATTTCCTGCACCGTTGGCATCTCCAGTTCCTTTGAAGAAACCACCGACAGCCTTATCGATACCTTGACCAAAATTATAACCGTTATTAAATGCTCCACCGACGCTACCAAATTCAAGATAATCCAGTTTTGGAGCATCAAAATGCGGTGTTTTTAAATTAGCCTGATGTTGGAGAATCCCGTCCGCTAAATGCAAGCCTTCAAAGGTTTTCTTGACTGGTTTCTCCATATCACCGATAGCTCCAGCAATATCGCCGGCGAAGTTCGTCCGACCAAGAGAAACCGTTCCAACAGCGCTTAGATTTAGACCGAACCCATTTAAGAAGCCAATCATGCTATTAAATCCGCTAAGAACAGAGTTAATCATGCCCTCGACTGCACTGATAACACTATTAACCATGCTATCAACAAAACCTGCGATAGCAACAGCCATAGATTTACCTCCTTGGGCAATATCATACCAAGCGCTTTGACACATAAAGGCCATCTCATTCCAAAGATTCACAATACCAGTAACAAATGCATCGATTAATTGAAGTAGCCCAGCAATCAATGTCAAGATAAAACTATAGATTCCCATTCCAATCGCCATGATTCCGTTTATTAATCCAAATACTACCTGCATAATAAGATTAATTACAAAGATAATGATATTGATAATCCCGAGAATCACATTCCAAATCATCATACCCAGGGCGAATATCGCTCCCATGATAATTCCAGTGGCTGATAAAGCTGCACCAGTAAGATTGTTAAACCATGCGACCAAGGCATAGAAGAGGCCGATAAGAATAATGACTGCCATGACGATCAACATGATTGGATTCATTGCCATCACTGCATTCAAACCAGCCATTGCAGATTTCGCAACATTTGTAGCAATACTAAATAGATTAGTCACTATACTTGCTGCGTTCATTGCGACTATATAAGTCCCTATAGCTATTGCTACAGCAATAATAATCGGTTGAATAACAGACCAGTTATCGATGACAAATTGAGCAATCGGCGCTAACATACTCCAGACAGCCCCAATCATATCCATAGCAAAAATAACGGCTTGGACGACATATTGAATCACCGTAGCTACAATTTGGGCAAATTGTTGGAAGGCTGACGAGTTCACTATCTGATTTATCTTAATCGATATTGGCTCAAACGCCTTGGTCACAAAGTTCAGGAAGTTCTGCCATGCCCTGCCCCATGTCATTGGCATGTTGCGGAATTGTTGATCAATCGCTTCGCTTGCATCTAGCATGGCAGTTTTGACAATGTCGGCTGTAATCTTACCGTCTGCTCCAAGTTTCTTAACCTCGCCACGGCTAACACCTAGCTTGTTTGCGATGGCTTGGATTAAGGCTGGTGAAGTCTCAGCTAGAGAACGTAACTCATCACCCTGCAATTTACCACTAGCCATAGCCTGAGTAAGCTGAAGCATAGCGCTTTTTTGTTCTTCAATGCTTGCTCCACCGACTACAAAGGATTTATTCACGGTTTCCAAAAAGGCAATTGTTTCGCCATTGTTTTGGAAAACATCGCCAGCCTGCATCCGCATCTTAGCGACACCGTTTGCCATGGTTGTATAGGCTGAGCCTGTACGTTGTGCGGATGTATAGATAGACTTTTGTAGTTCCTCTGTCGTCTGCATACCGTCACGAATCATATCTAAACGAGCGTGCATATTAGCATACTCGTCTGACATACCTATAGCTTGTTTGGTAATTTTACCGACTGCAATACCAGCTAAAGCGGTCTTCAACAATCCTTTCAAAGATACTAACCTACTTAGTTTGTTAGAAGCATTATTAGAGGCATTCCCTAAATCTCTTAGAGCCAGTTCTTCTTTTTTTAGCCCTGCAGCTGCTAGAGTTGCGCTATTTACAAATCTACCATTGATATCAATGACTCGCCCAGCTTTATTGACAAAATATTGACCAGAATCGCCAGCTTTTTTCATAGCGGATTCTTGAGCCTTCATGGCTTTATCTATGCCAGAACCTGCGTTTTTGACACGCTCCATAGTCGCATAGATTTTACTTAAAGTGCCTGTGACTCTATCGGTCAAAGACATGGTTGTTTGTATATTTGCCAATAGAATCACCTCACTTCTTCATTCTTTTACGTTGTTTCGCCTCTTCATGCATGACTGCAGCGAAAAAGGCTTTTTCTTCTACATCCATATTCACAAATTCACTAGGGCGAATGTAATAGTTTACGAGGGCGAAGTAGGCAAGTTGTGCCTCCGCGTCCTCTTTTATTAGTTTTTTGCCTCGTCAACCTTGTCTTGGAATGTTTGGTTGATACCGCTGAGTTCGGTCACAGCTTCCAAAATCAAGGCGCTTTCGCCCCAGTTAAACATAGTACCGAATAGCTCAGAAGCTCCCATTGCTCCATAAGAATCTTGCAATTCTTTATCGTTAAGGTCAGGAACCACGATAGACGCAATACAGATTTCACGGTTATATTTAACACCGTCAAAAACACGCTCTTGACGTCCGTTACGACCAGGCTTATTGACAAAGCAACGGTCATTGATTAAGTCCGCTTCACGAGCGCTCAACACTCGAATTTTAACTGGTTCCTCAAAAGAAGGAAGCAAGACATCCTTAGTCTCTTCCCCTTTTTTGTTTTGTTTCAAAAACGCTTGTAATCCACTCACCACTATTTCCTCCTTGTGTTAGTATGTAATTTCTTGGAATTCTGATAAGATATCAAAATCTTGGAATGTGAAGTCTGTTTCTTCGTCAATGACCTCATCTGCTGATCCATCTAGTTTAAAGATAAGTGATTCTTTGAACAGAACACCTTTCAAAACAATGGTATAACGACCTGCACGAGATGTGCGATCTTCATTGGTACACTTGATATCAATACGAGGCAACAAGCCGTTTTTAACGTATTCCAAAGCCATTTTCTTCAATTCAGGACGATGGTAATACATCTTCACAGTTCCTGTACCTTCTGCACCGACAATCTTACCACCCTTCATACGAGAGTTAAGAGGGGTAACATCAGCTTTTGTGTATTCAATTTTCGCTTCTAGAGAGATAAGCTCTGCTAGTTCGTACTGCTTGTCATTGATTGTAAAGAAGACCGTTCCTTCTTTAGCTGACAAAGCATCTAATTGGTTCATAATAGCCATTAGCTAGTTTCTCCTTTCTTAATCACAGATAACTGTCATGTACAAGATTTCCATAGCATCCGTCAAGACAACTGGCAAGTTAACCACGACTGATTCTTTAGTGATACCTTGTGAAATCTCAATATCTTTCGCTTTATACTCCAAGGCTTGCTTTTGAGCAAGTGGGTCAAGGACCATTGTGATGATTCGTTGTTTAAACAGCTCACGACCATTCACGTTGTTTGGTACTTTACCAATGAAGTAATTCTCAAAGATATACTTGACATTAGCATTGATATTATCCATTGTACGAACAAGTTTATTCTTACCAAAAATACGACTGTGTTCTGCCGTATAGCTAGTAAATGAGTTCACATCTGACAGGATAATAACTTTTTCATTTCGATAAGCAAAGATAAGCTGACCTTTATTGATGAGCTTTTCAGCCTCTGCTTCGTTCTTACGCTCACAGTCGATAGCGCCTGGATAAGACTTGAATGTATTGGATTGTAAGCCAGCCCCTGCGTACTTACCAGCTACGAAGTATACACAGTCCTTAGCGCTTAGTTTCGTACCGTCGCTTAATGTAACCCCGTTACCGACTGATACAACACCTTCATCGTCAGCATCCGTGTAATCATTCAAGACTGCAATAACTGAACGACCAGCGTCACGCCATTTCTTGATATGAGCCGTAACAAGTGCTTTTGTTGCACTTTCATCTGTACCCAGAGCCAAGACACGGAAGTCTTGAGTATCGAGTGCGTTTAGGAAATCTTCAACCTCTGAATTGGTTGTAGCTCCATCGGTACCACCTTCAAGTAAGATTGTTTTATCTTCTGTTGTTAAAGTACCCGTTACATTCACATAGTCATTCTTAAATGGCAAGGCTGTGATGATTTGTTTATCAACTTCTTTTCCGAAGAAAACGGTTGTTACCTCAAAACCAGTCTCAACTTGCTTCTTGAAGATAACATGAATATGGTTACCAGCCAATCCTTTGTATTTAGCTGTAACGATCATATCATTTTCTGTTTTCGTCGCTTGTACCCCAGTGTTATTCACACCATTATAGACAAGGACCTTACCAGTTCCTTTCAAGGCTTCACGAATCGGAAGAAGTTCATCAATCGGTTTACCAAATAGGCGACGGAAGTTACTTGTACCATCAACAAGTGTGAAGGCACCAGGTTCTCCCCAAGATCCAGCAATCATGACTGCTGCAATCGTATTGTCTTCCAAAGGAATAATCACATCATCTCTTGATACGAAATTGATGTAGGCCTTTGGAACTCGTTTATTCTGTACTGTCCATTGTGCCATTAGTTAGCCACACCCTTTCTCCAGTCTTCTAAAATGCGTCTTACTTCTGCTAGTGAGTATGACTGGTCATCTTCCAGCAAAATGTTTAACAAAGTTGCATCATCTTCAAAATACTTGAGTAATGCCTCTTTACCAAATTTATCTTCAGTGGTTGGTACCACTGGTTCGGTTACATAACCTACTTCTTCAATCATTTCCATGAGAAGTTTCACCTATCCTTTCTAATATTTGCATTGTCGGTTCTTCTTCAACCCATCGTACGTATCGAGTGATTGTGAATGTGCATATCAAATCATTCGCATTGTATTCCACCTTCAAATCATTGATAGGGTACTTATCCCCTAAATAACGAAAGGAGGGTGAATTAAACACCGTTTCAATCTCCTCAAACTTCTGATACAAGTCGGTTGTTTTTTCGGTGTAGTAATGCAGCAAGACAATAAAAACCTGCTTATCGTTTTGGTTTGCCAACCGCTTCCGAGTCACAGGCTTCACATCTACAATAAAACAAGGTGTTTTCAATCCTTGTTGGATTTGTTCATCATATACCTTGCACCCAAACACATCTTTGAGTTGCTTGATGACGAGTGGTCTAATACTATAATCCACCTAGTTCCTCCTTTAGCCTCTCTTCGATTTGTTGCGTGATTTGTGGGATTTTCTGTTTAATCTGTTCTTCTGTCAGCCTCATCATGAAGCGCCCTTCTACCCAAGGATTGACCAAACGCTTACCAATGGCAGGGACATAACGCCCTACTTGTTGACGATGTCCACTTTCGACGAAAGAAGCATACTCCATAGGGTTAAATGCGATAACTTCGTACACATTCCCATTTTTGCTTACTTCCATCTTCCATGATTGATTGAGCTTACCAGTGAGACCCTTTGGTGTTCGCTCCTTAACCTCTTTCAAAAAGGCTAGGCCGATATCTTTAGCAGCCTGCATAAACTCAGAATCAATGATTGCTTGAGCTCGTTCAAGTCGTTTCAAGAACTTTTGAACATCACTATCATCATAACCACTCATGTCGTCTCACCACAATTTCTTGATGTGTGACATAGACCATCGGGTCTTCACTAGTCAGGTATTTAATGCCGTCCACGATCAATTTACTACCAGCTTTGATAGTGAATTTAGGCGAACAGAAAATCTTGTGTTCTGTCTTGAGTTGATGCGCTTCGTTCTGCTCTGTATTCACTAAGTTACGAACAGAGACACGACAGGGAACCTTCTTGTAGATTTCTTTGAACTCTACAAAATCAGCTCCGTTGGGTTTCGTACCCTCGACAGTATCAAACACATCCATCTTTTTATCATAAGTCCATTCAATGCTTGGTGTTGCCTGAGATAAGACATCATTGATATTCATCCTACCACCTCAACTTTCTGAACCGCTGTAACTGGCTGGTAAAGTCCAGCAAGACACTTTCAGCACGTCTGGCAAGGTCTGACTTAGCCAATTCGACACGAGTATCTCCAACAGAAATATTCTTGCCTTGGACAGCTTGGTCAGGATTACAAACAACATAAACCATCTGAATGGCCACAAATCGCAATTCTAAAGGAAAATCCTCACGATTGCAGTAGTTAAGAATGTTCTGCATGATTTCATCGACTACTAACTCTTCTGGATAGCATGAATAACGTTGTTCATACAAGTCAATCAAGGCTTGTCTAGCATCTTCATTATGCTTTTGGATTTCTTCCGATGTTCTCTTCTCCATCAGCAGAACCTCTCTTTCTACTTATCGTCTTTAGCCAATTTCTTAGCCAATTTGTCAAGCTCTGCTAGAGCCTTATCACGTTCAGCAAGAGCTTGGTCACGTTCAGCAACTACTGCTCTGTACTCTTGAATAGTGTAAGTGCGTCCGCCAGTAGCAGATTCAACTACAGCATACTCACCGTCACGAATTTCGACCACATCATAACCATCTTCCAAGAAGGTTACTTTTTCTAGTTCGTCAATGTTGAGGACACGGTTATCCTTTTTTACTGTTAACATTTTCTATCCTCCTTTTTTAAGGTGCGACGACAAATGCTAGGCCTTCATGCTTAGTCTTGAATAGCAATACATCATCGTAAGATTGTTCATAATACAAGTAGCTACCGCTTGAAGAAGCACTTGGTGCGTCAAGCCCTACGAATTCATATTTTTGCGGTGCTGCCATACATGGAATATGAATCAAGAAGAAATGGATTTGTTTAGCAGTTGGGTCAACCTTAGCGCCATTTGTGAAGTTGTACACGGTCTTCATGCGATCAGATGGAATAGATGGTTCAATCGTCACATCGTCCAAACGACCAATAGAACGGTCAATCACTGTCCCTTGTCCGTGGATATTGACTGTACGGCCAAATTGCTTGATGTTCTTGATCATACGTTTAACTGCTGGGGTACAGAAAATAACACGACCTTCTGCTGGTACTCCAGCTTCGTCCATTTGTTCCATCAACTCATCGAAGGTTGCGAGGAAGTTTTCCTCAGTCAAGTTCAATGACTTAATTTGTTTACTTTCTGTATCAAGTTCTTTCTTACGAGAGAACAATTTAGATACCATGAATTTATCCATTTCTGGAACTTTTTCAGTATCATTGAATGTTTTAGTGATGTTAGCAATGGAAGTAACGTAGTTAGTTTCATCAACATCTGATGGGTCTACTAATGTTGACCAGTAACGCTCGTTAGTCAATGTGTATGTTTCCCATTGGTTTTCATAGTTAGCGTCAATATTCGTAATCGTGCGACGTGTACGATCTTTACGCCCTTCCTTAATCAAAAGCCGTGGTACTTTAACTTCTTTAGCCCCTGTGAATTTCAAAAGCGTGTTTGATGGAGAGTTCCAAAGTTTTTGAGTGAATAACAATCCGTTTTCACTGTAGCGGGTTTGCAAACCTTGTTGGTAAGATTCTGCATAGTTCAATGTTGCTGGCATATCTGTTCCTCTTTTCTATTTTTTGATTATAGATCTGACGTAAACGCATTAATCATCTGCGTTGTCAGGTCGTTAGCAACTGTTTCTTCTTGTGTTGCCCCTTGTGGCTTAGCACCAGCGATGTGTGGTTCTACAGCCTTTTCTGGAGCAAATAAAAAGCCTTTAGATTCCTTCAAAGCCGTCAACTGTTCATCTAATCCAGTCACCGCTCCGTTATCACCTAATCCTAATTTAGACTTGTCTAGTAGACTAGACACGATTCCAGCGTCATGAACCTGACCGCTCAAGTGCATTTCAATAGCATGATCTAGTTGCATTGTCTTGAGTTGTTGTTCATGTTCCTTCTGTTGCGTCTTGTACTTGCTGTCCAAGTCTGAGTATTTTTGTTGTAAGTCAGCATTGCCCTCAGCGTCTTTCTTGAGCTGTTTCATGTCCTTATCACGCTCTTTCAACTGGTCTTGCAAGCCCTTGGCATTATCTTCTGCAGCAGACACCTTCGCTTGTAAGTCCTGTGTTGATTTCCCGTGTTCGGTCACAACTGCTTCAACTTGTTCTTCAGTCAATCCTAACTGTTCCAAAAATTTACGATTCATTTCTTTTCCTCCTGTACGTTTGTTTTAACGTGGCAACGACCACGACATTTTGGTAAAGTAAAAAAGCCTTTTAACGCCATGCCTAGGGCGAAAGAAAACCGTACGGGATTCCATACGGTTAGGTTTTATAATTCGATTCCTTCGATTTCTGATCGAACTTCTAGCCAGTATAGATACTGACCCATGGCGCACTTTTGATTTTTTAAAACTTCAATTGAGCATTTTGGCTCAAAATTGAGCGTACCAGCTTCGTATTTGATAACTGTTTTATGTAATTTTGTATATTTATCCTTAAGCGCATTGTATTCGTCGATAAAACGTCTTTTCCAATCTTCCATGTCTTTATTCCTTTCAAGCATAAGAAAACCGCCTCGATTTCGATGCGGTTAGGTTATTTTTTAATTTCTTTAACTTCTTTGATAACTTGTTTTACAAACGCTATGATAAACAGCATCAAGAACAAAAATACCAACCACCCAAAAGCGATTGATACTAAATCCCAAATAAACATGCCTTTACTCCTTTCTGAGCATAAGAAAAGCACTTAGATTTCTCTAGGTGCTTTGGTAATTGTTAATAAGCAAATTCAAGTTTTGGTTTTATATCTTGATAAAGTTTTAAGATTTCAGGAGGAGTATCCTCACGGAAAATAAATTGTTTCTTTCCTGAAATAGTTTTATCGCCAACAATCCAGTGGCGGATTTGTTTTGTAAAAATCAAAACTTCTTTGCTAGGCATAGCCATTACTTCCATGATAGAACCTCCTTAACTTTATTTAACAGATTTGGGTCTGTAATCTTATCCCCCAATACCCCGACTTCAGCAACCAACTCATTGATGTTATCGTTGTAAAACGCAATAGCTGCATTATCGCTAATACTATAAAGATAATTATAGTCATGTTTCAATTGTTCCTTGACATATGACACTAATGGGGAGTTCAATTCAGACATTGCTTGTTCGACACTATTATACCGCTTTTTGTTGGCTTTGTAAAATGCTTTAGCAGAGTCCCAATGTTTTTTATGCGTTAATTCATGAACCATGGTATCTGTAATATTTTGAGCGGCAAAATAATTATCAGATAGAACTTTAGCAAATTCTATTTCCGAATGAAGTGCATCACTCACAAATAGAATATCCTGTTTATAATCATACCCAGCAAATCCAGGTAGTCTTGATTTTTTCAAAAAAACAACTGTTGGAGTTGGAAAATCATTTAATTCCTTAAGGCTTGATTGGACATTAAAAACAGTATCTCTGATTTTCTTTGTGTTATCTTGTACCCAAAAATCAAAATCTGTTCCATTCAATTTCTTTGTTTTAACTCTGATATCATTTCCAACTGCAAAGGAGCGTTGTTTAGCCATTAAGTCCATTGTAAACATATCCTGATTATACATCTTTTCCCCGTCTTTCGCAAACAGTTTTTCTTTAATCGCTTCCCCTTCACGCTCCCATCCTGCAAAGATTTCGTCCAAAGAACGTTGCTCAGTGGCTAGTTTTACTGAGCCGTCGTTTTGCAAGATATTGAAGTAAGGACTAGGCTTATCAGACTTAACCGCAGGCCTGATAGTAGAACGACAACGAACATGAAAGGGCGGTGCGGTTCGACCTGATTCATATTCCTTAACAGAATGAACCTCGTGATTTTCTAACCTACAAATCTCACTTGTACGACTGTCTAATACCGCTACGATTTCGTAATGGTCGCCACCTAATTCCTTGATAGTATCTAGTGTTGCAAGATTATTATAAAAGGTCGTCTCAGTCCTGACAAGCGTATCTGCTCGATGATAGGCGACTCCTGTACGCTCAGAAAGAGCCCTAGCCATTCTATCAATAGACCAGCCACCTGTTAGGCCTTTGTTCAAGACATCACTGATTGCTTTATAAGCAACTTCTTTATGAACCCACACGTTTTCAGAAAAGGTCTTACCACTCCAGTTACTAGCCATCTTATGCTTAACTGCATCGACACCTAATATTGGTTTCTCTATAATTCCAAAATGAGCCAAGTTCTTAGCTTGATGGATTTTACCTTTGATGTAGACGTCGCTCAGAGCCTCTGTGACCTTGTCATGTATGCCGTCTGGTTTACCGTATAACTCAGCCGTTAGACGCTCAATTTCGGCAAGCAAAGCCTCCTTGCGACTGATACGATGGCGATAAGCCAAGGCGTCCAACAGTGGTGTCGGTGTATCAGGATTTAAGGCCATCTCACGGAACCTTTCAAGGGTTACATGCTTAAACTCTCTACGCTCTTTATCTGTCAGATATTGCTTGGCCTCTGCATGAGTCATCTTGTTATCAACCGCATACCTGGCATAAAACTTCTCAATCTCAGAAATTAGCTGGTGCTTATAGTCTGCAAAGGATTGGCCAATCTGTGCCATGTACCTATCAGCAACTATCTGAGCGTTTTGTTCCTGTTGTAAAGCTCGCTCAATCCAGTGCTCATCTATCTTTTTCTTGTCCTTGGTCGTCATGGTCTTCATCTACCTTTTTGAAATTAGTCTGAGAGTATGGATCTTGTCCTTGTTCCTGTTGTTCTTTCAATCGTTTCTCAACCTCTGGTTGATACCATGGATGTTGTTCACGAATGCTTAGATCGTCTAGGATACCGATTGAGTTTACACAATCTTGAATAGCTTCAGACTCATTTGAAATGATGTCACGGTTAAATACATAAGTAAATTTAGATGAATCAAACGCTACTCCTTTGTTAGCTGCATACTGTTCTACGAACCAAAGGAATTGCTTGATACCTTTTTGGAACTCATTTTCTAGCTCATTACAGTCCAAATCAAGGTCTGTATAGCGCCATTTAAGAGCCTGACCGCTGGCATTACCTAGATTGTCATCTTGGGTATCAATGGCTCGTGCAGCCTCATACAAAAACTTACGAGAGCGTTCAATATCTGTTTCAACTCCGCTAGTATCATTGTCTGCTTGCAGGGTATCTACACCACCATCGCTAGAAACCTTGATAGAGCGGAACTTATTCAGATTATTCATGAACTCGCCCAGGTCTGCGCCTTGATAGTTTTTCAAAACATAAATCAACTTCGGCATATCTGCCAGCATATCAGCATTAGTAGACATTTGAAGTTGAATATTATCAATCAGAGACTTGGTTTGGACTAAAAGACCGTCCTCATACTCGTTGTAACGGAATGGAATCAGAGGGACTTTCTCCCAAGTATAAGGGGTTCGTGTGCCGTCAGCGTTGACGTAATAAAAATTCCCCTTGGTCTCCTTAGACAGTGGATTGAGTTCAAGGTGTGAACCTGTCCAGATATAATCTGTAATTCCTTTTTCATCGTAGTATTCTACAAAGGTTTTGGT
Organism: Streptococcus mitis; assembly: GCF_946188685.1. GTDB lineage: Bacteria > Bacillota > Bacilli > Lactobacillales > Streptococcaceae > Streptococcus > Streptococcus mitis_CC. The sequence continues at coordinate 89,967 of NZ_CAMHWH010000004.1, read as the reverse complement.
CTTCTTCACTCCGCTTTCGTAGACGGCTTGATTATAGACACGTACAAAGGCAGATAATTCCAAATGACGCTCGTCTTTCCAAAAAGGGATAATCTGTTCGCTTGGGATTTTAAACAAGCGTAGACGGCCATTCTCGTCGTAATAAGGCAAGCCATAAGCTATCCCTTTCATCACCGCTTCCTTACCGAGCGACTTAATCGTAGATAAAAGATCCTCGTCAAACACGCTGTCTAAAAAGTCTTGTGATTCTTCTCCTTCAAGAGAGATTGTTGGTTTTTTAGAAAATAAATAACCGACCTTCTGGTCTACCAGCTTCTTAAACAAACCCAATTCAATCCTTGAATTCGTCCGCCAATCCACATCTACTTTCTTATTTCGAATATCCGTGCGATTTCGATAGTAGTTGTAAGCCTCTTTCATCGTGCTTACTTTCTCAGAATTTTGGTGTTCTTTTATCTCAATCTCTAGTATTTCATTTTGGGTTGTATTCTTAATCAACAACCGCCTGATTAACCATTTAAACCAATTACTCAACATTTCTCCTTCTCCTACCAGAATGATATTCCTGGCTGTCTCATATCGTCTTCAAACGCATATCTTGTAGCGTCGATTGTGTGGTCGTTTACTTCTTCTAGCTTGGGTTTAGGATTGCCATCGCGGTCAACTGCATAGTCCGCACTTTCGAATTCTCGTGCAATATTCGGTGTGCGTTCTGGATCTATCACAATTGCATCCAAATCATCCAACCAGCGCTCTCCATACTCACGACTATCAGGACCTTTCTTAGCACCTTGAACAAGCGGAATATTTAGCTGCAGTTTTAACTCATCAATCGACTTAGGTTCTGCGCTATCACAGGTTATCATCTGAGATTGATAGCCTTTCTCACGGATTCTTTCAGCCAATTCACGGTTGCTAATCTTCACGCCATAAATCTCATCAATAGCGTAGATAACTCGTTTCTTCTTGTCGTAATGCCATCTTACAAAGGCCAGAGGGTCGTTGGCGTAACCAAAGTCGTTCCCTTGCCGAATGTTATCAAACCTTGCTATTTCCTCGTCTGTAATCTTTTGGAATACCAGATTTTCAAACGGTGCTACACCAGAACCGATAGCCTCACCCAGATACTCCCAACGGTAACGCTTCTCTGAACGTTCTCTCGTGGCCTCTGCTTCTTCTATGAATGCTTGGGATATATATGGGTTATCTAAGTAAGTCGAATGGTGTACGTGGGTGTTAGGAGGCTGTATGACACTCTCATACTTCTTATTCACCCAAGACTGTTTTCTTTTTGGAGGATTGTAAGAGTAAAAGAATTTATAAAAAAGACCATCATCCAATTCTCCACGTAGGAGCGAGTTGGTGATTGTCTTTACTTCATCTTCAGTTTTAAACTCAGCAAGCTCTTCAATCCAGCCGATTGCGAATGGAAAACGGCTGTCTTTCAAGGACTTAATACGCTCTGGATCTTGTGCACCACGGAAGATAATATAATTTCCTCTTGGGATATAGGTTATCTTCAAAGGGGACTTATTAATCTTAAATAAATGACTAACCCCTTGCTCACTAATCGCCCATTTCAATTGCTCATAGACCGATTGTTCTAAGGTATTATCCGTCTTACGAATACACACGGCATTGACTGGATAGCGCATAATCAGTTGAATTATAGTGTGTCCGAGGTCGCTTGACTTACCAGAACCACGCCCACCCTTTTCAACCACATGTAAGATTTTAGGGTCTAACGCTGCACGCCACATAGAGTAAAAAGCCTTTGGGATAAATTCGCTCATTCTACGCTTCATCGCTAACTCCTATATCATCAACGAATTGAACAGCCGAAGACATCTCGATTTCTTTTCTCTCTAAATACGCACCATTCACTTTGAATATATGATCTAGGGAACGTTGTCTTTCTTCAATTGTCGGAGTAAATTCATAAGTCGTTTCAAATATTTCAACACCTTCAGCAGTCTTTACAGTTTTCTTAGAATATCCTTGTTGAGTTTCCCCTCTAGCGATACTAGCAGAGATTGCCAAGGCTTCTGCGATTGACATTGAACGTTCGTCAAAAAGTTCTTCTGTACGTTTTTTAATGTATTCAGAAATGTCAACTTTTGTCAACAATCTTTGTCCTATAGACCTCGCTGTTTTATCAGAATACCCTGCTTTTATTGCAGATTGTGTTGCATTTCTACTGATGATGTACTCATCAGCGAAGTGTTTCTGTTTATCGTTCATTTTCCATCACCACCTTTTTTATAATCAAAAAAAGCCACACGATGTGCGACCTTTTTAAGACCTCTCACAGGCTTTGCAGGAATCGAACCCACGATAACAGTTTTGGAGACTGTTGTGTTACCGCTACACTAAAAGCCTTTTTTTAAAATGCAAGGCGACTACTACCTTGCGTGTTAATTAGAAATAAATTTTCTGATTTATTTTTTTGTAGTCATTAATAACCTCTGAGGGAATCAAACCCTCTAGCTTATAACTTACCTAGGATATAAGTAGCTACGCATCCATGCGAGGTTCGGTCGCTTCTGCAACCATTTTTTAAGTTAATGAGTGATATATGAATGCTAAGCCTACTGCCTACCCCATTCTGGGACACAAACACTCAAACGGCGATGTCCGGACTCGAACCGAAAAAAATACATAGGAGATAAATCACTTTACGCCTGTCACCGCCAAAACGAGGCCGAAGCCTCGGAAATAAAATGGAAAATATAAGGAGTTATCAGTGCGCTTACCGCCTTCAGCTGATAATACTATTTTAGCAGATTATAACTATCATTTACTATCGTTATTATCAAACATTTTAGACATTTTAGCTAACGCTCTACCTCTTGTTCTTTGGATAGTTGCTGGGCTACATCTTAATTTTCGTTCGACTTCATTCCACGTTAGGCCATTGATATAAAGCAACCTCATCACAATGTTTTCAAACGGATCATCAAGAGATTCAATCGCTTGAATCATCTCGTCACGTTCACGATAAATCGACCTAATTTCCTCGTACAACTGTTCTGACTGGTCGATAATCGATACATTCAAATCTTCAGTCTTATTCTTGTTATCTCTAGCTTTAGGCATCGAATCAAACGTCTGCCCTCGTAAGATACTAGAACGCAAACTAATCAATTCTTGATGTTTCGACTTAGCTTTTATATCGATATATGGCAAAGCCTTCAACCTCTGTTTAATATCTACTGTCAATCATACACCTCGATTCCAAAGAATTGACAAATGTCTTCTGCCTCACATTCAGAAATTTCCAAACCTCTCTCCCAACAACTTATGATTGTTGAAGAATATCCCAAATGCTTTGCTAATTCTGTACGAGTAAGTCCTTGTTCCAAACGTTTTTCTTTCAAAAGCGCATTAAGATTTCCAATCTCACACTTCTTGAATAAAACATCTCTGTCCAATCCCAACTCTTTTGACAGACGTTCTTTCTGACGATCACTTGGTATCAGACCTCGTTCCCAATTTGAAAATGTCTTTGGACTAATACCAAATCTCTTTGAAGCTTTTCTTAAAGATAGACCTTTACCAATTCTCCATAATCTAATCTGTTCTGAAAAAAAATTACTATTCTTCATCATCTACCTCGATCTTTATCACTTTCCTGCCATTCGGATATCTATTCCAATAAGATTTCCAAGAGTAATATTTTATTGACGCTTCACTTATCCCTGTTTCTTCGCTAATTTCCTCAAGTGTTCCTAAAGTCACGAACGTATCACCTTGATACAAAGCGTACTCACTCATGCTCCATCTCCTCGATAAGCCAGTCAAGGTTCTTACGTGCTTTCTTCAGGTCTTCAAGACCGTTTTTCTTCTGGAATCGCAGTTGATACTTCAAGGCATTTCCAAGATAAAAACCTTTCAGCTGTTCTGGTGTCATGAAATTCCTTAAGGCATCGATAGACTCCATGCCATATCGTCCTTGATAATGGCTTGGTTTGTTTACGTTGTCAATTATTTCTGGATTCATTCCTTATCCTCCAAAAGCTCAGGGTTTTCGTAGATATTCCCCACGACCTCGCAATCCGTATGTCGTAACCACAATTCACATCCGTGTTGTTTAGATTCAAGACGATATGCTCCACCACGATGTCTTACAACCTCGTAATAAGTGGGTTCAGAATAGACATCCTTAGACATTTTGACTATATCCCCCTCAAAGATTTCTTTACCGTTCTTATCCTTGAGTCCTGTTGATTGCATGAGATATTCATCATCAATCGACCATCCTTTTAAATTGTTGCAGGTAAGCTTTTTGCTATCGTTCGCATAGACATTACCATTCCAGATAATCAATTCGTCATTAGCAAACATCTTTTGTCCGTGCTTATCCCACGCTCTAAACTTCGGTTTCATAATCTCACCTCATCTCCAATCCTCAATGATTCGTAGCTTGTTTGCGTGACTACGAAAATGCCATAATTTTTAATAGTGATAGTATACATGTCGCCAATCTTCTCCTTTTGTAAGACTCTGCCTTTGATTTCTGCACCTTGATTGTCAGCTTTATAGACGATAATCGGGCGCTTTTCTTCTAATTTTTTGATTTGGATGCTCTGCCAGATGTTTAGACCAGCAGATAGCAGAATCCAGATAGCTATGAATCGTTTCATGTTCACTCCCTGTAATTATTGTAAATTTCAATAGCTGGAATTGATTCATTATCAATAGCAGAAGTAATTATTAGCTCGTTTCCAACTTTTTTCTGAAATTCTAGCAACTCCTCTATCGAATTAATTTCGATAAAATGCCCCTCTGCACCGTTCGGGAATTCTCTTTGTATTCGACCTTTAGACGTTTTATGATTAACTCCTTCAGAAAGCCAACTGCCTTCTAACCTAGAAAATCGCTTATCAAATTCTTCAAATGTCGAACAGCCTCTAACTTCTATTTTTGTGTATTTTTTAATCACGGCGTTAGGGATTTGATTTTCAACCCACCCGCTTGTGCTTGTTAGTAAAAATTCCATCACTCCACCTCTTTTTCTACAGTAATCGTAAATTCACGGTCATTTATGTTTAAAGGTAGAACTGCCCCTGTTTTTGAGTCACTTTTTAGCAAATCCAATACAATTTCTAAAACTTGCTTACCTAAAATCAATTGTGTCTCTAAAATATTTTGCTCATCTGCCATCACTCCACCTCCTCAGCGTTCTTAAGAGTAAATCCGACTCCATACACTAACAAGTAATTTTGAAATCTTACAAAGTCTTCAATCAATTCAGCTTCTTGCACATCGTACTCGCCAATTTCATCCAAAAAGTAATCTATATCCTCATGTTGCACACTGCCATACTCAGTTTTTTATGTGATTCATTTCAAATTCGCAACCATCTACATCAATTATGTAATGAATGCCATCTGTAGAATTTTCATATTTATAATTCTTGATAATCATCCTTCCACCTCCTCAATCTCAATACCTTCACAATTGAAAACCCAGCCGAAGCCTGCAGCTTCTAGTTCTTTGCGGGTGTGGTTTCCTCTTTTTGAACTATCATAACTTGTTGCGAAAAAATACCTTTTTACACCCCAGCCGTAAACTAATTTATTTTCTTTGATTTTTCCTTTAATCTTAACTGTATACCACTTTTCTTTCTCGACCTCGTAGCCGAATTGATGCATGTTGACGAGGGTTTGAAACGAGATTATTGAACAGTTCATCCATCTTTTAAATTCCGATTCCTCTTGATGATTCCAATTATAGATGTAATCCCAAATATAATGGTTTAAATCATGTTTTTTCTTCTCATACCAATCCGCCACAAACTGCGGAACTTTGACTTTTTCTGGTTCGTCTAGTTGTTTTATTAGTTTAATTGCAGTTTTGGTCGGAATACCTTCAACTACAGTACTAAATAAATTCAAACTATAAATACCAATTTCTTCAAATTCTTTAATCAATTCCTGCTTATTCATCTTCCAACTCCTCCACTTTCTTTCTTAATTCTTTATTCTTTTTCTTTAACAAATCACGCTCCAGCGCTCTAATCCGTCTCTTGCGTGAATCACACGGCTTCGAATACTCGATTATCTTCTCTTCGTTTTGCTCGATTGTGCGTTTTAATCCGTCGATTACTGTCTGTTTGTTATATTCCATGGTTTATCCTGCTTGTTTTTCTAGCCAGTTAAAGAGCAATCCGAACTGCTCTGTCACTAGTTCATCATCATTGTATTGCTTACAAATTTCGCTAATCGACGACACTGCCCATAGCCAATAAGTGTCGGAAGCAAAACCGACTTCTTGGCTCTTCTGATTGCTGCGCGCCATCCATTCTGGAATTTGTCTGCTAAAGAAATCAATGTAGTCAATTCTCATGGCAATTCCTCAATCTTGATATAGATCCCAACTGTGTCAGCCCAGAACTTCTCAGCAATCTCACTGGCCACTTGAGCATCATCTTGCCAATATCCCAGCTTCGTCATGCAATCCTTGAGCAACTTCTGAAGATTGTCTGTATCTGGCTTCGTGGTCTTGTACTGACCATCGTAGCTTTTTTTGATACGAGGGAAACACCACTTAACCGTCAGACGAATAGCTCCTTTAAATTTATCAGGAGGAACATACTGGGCGAGCAAGCTCTCAAATTTCGCTCTGGCATTTTTTAGGTCCTCTGGCTCATAAAAGATTGGCTTACCAAATCTAGCATTTACCTTTTTTTGCTGGTGAGTCGTTGTCGGAATCTTTTGCATAGGTAAAAAGAATTCAATCATCATAGTCTACACCTTTCCACTGCCCCGTTTCAGGATTGTAGACGATGTAGCCAGCTGTTTTTAATTGGTCTTTTACCCAGTTTAAAAGAGTCGGCTGATTTGCAACCCATTTCAAAACTTCAGAATCGGAATACCAAAAATCTTGCCCTGGCAACGTGTGATAAAGTGGTGGCATTTTTTTACCTATTTCCAAATTCACTGAATACTTTTTCTTTCGACGTCCCATTTTTATTTTTTCCTTTCTTTTTATACGCGCCTAAGTTCAGAGTGAAGGACAGGGTTACAGGGTTACAGGGGGCGTAGCTCAATCGCCCCTGTTCCTGTACCTGTTCTTCTGAACTCTCAGGGACATTTCCTAAATATCTCTCCTCAAGGAGGGAGATATTCTGTCCCTAGCTTTGTCCCTGAATTTCTCGGGTTTGTCCCTAGAGCTAAAAATCCGCATGGTTGTGCGTTTTCTCAGGGACATTCTCGGGTTTGTCTTTGTCCCTAGAGACACTCCAGAGACACAGGGACACTCTCGGGTTTGTCTCTGAGAGTCAAGGACATTCCCGAGGGACACTCTCGGGTTTGTCTATCGGGTTTGTCCTTGTCCCTACTCTGTCCCTAGCTCTTCTTTGGGTGTGATTTGATTGTTTTTCACTTCAAAATCATCTCTATTTTTGACCCATCTTCTGATAGTTTTTTCGCTAACAGGTTTGTCTTCTGTTGAAAAATATTCCACCATTTCACTCAATTCAACCGGATTGATTCCGTCGAATAATGCATCCATAGCAGTAGTAAATCTCTCGTCAGCAGATTTCTTTTTCTTCTCATTCCCCTTTTTACTATCTAGATTCTTTTTCCAATTTGGCGTAGTATCTTCTAATTGGATATCTGCTAACACGCCTGATTCATCAAGTGTATGCACTGGATAGCTGAACCACATATTCACTGGCTTAAATTTGGCAAACTCTCGAAGCGTACCTTCCACACGCCATGCGGTTGCTATCTGAATCTTGTTACGGACTTCTTCGAGCCTGTCTACATAAGGAGCACGAGCCATGACATCAGGGATGCCTTTTTCAAAGTGCGTTCTCATCTGCGCTGGACTTAATAGGTCATCTAGTCCGACATTCTGTTGGTAATAAGCGTTATTTCGTTCTTGCAAAGCCTGCTTGTATACTTCGCACGCTGCTTGGTTCATCCTCTGAGTAAGTAATTCCTCTGATACTTCCAGCTCGACCAAATCGATAAGCGCGTCAGGATCCCGAGCGAATACACCCGAACCACTAGCGCGGTCCATGGACTTCTTGCCACCTTGCGAACCTTTTGAGTGGTGGTGACAGTAGATAACGCTAGAGCCTAACTCTGTGGCCACTTTATCAAATTGATTCGTAAAATGTGCCATCTGGTCTGCACTGTTCTCGTCACCAGTCAGGACCTTGTAAATCGGGTCAATGATAACTGCGATATAGTTTTTCTTCAAAGCTCGACGTATGAGTTTAGGAGCCAACTTGTCCATCGGTACAGTCTTCCCACGAAGATTCCAGATATCGATATTCTGGATGCTTTTAGGTGGTAATCCCATAGCTTGATAAACGTCACGGAAGCGATGTAAGGCAGACGGACGGTCTAGCTCCAGATTGACGTATAATACACGCCCTTGAGTACAATCCCAGCCTAGCCATTTTTTGCCTTCAGCAATTGCAATTGACATTTCAATTAAAGCGAATGACTTACCAGCTTTTGATGGTCCAGCAATCAGCATCTTATGGCCTTGACGAAGGACACCTTTTATCAACTCAGGAGCTAACTCTGGCAAGTTATCCCAACTATCGGCCAATCCTTCAGGATCAGGTAAATCATCGTTCAAATCTTCGATGTATTGATACCATTCATCCCAATCGGTCTTACCGATGTTAGTATCTACTAAGAATTGCTTCTGTCCATTACGGATGAACCCAGGCATGCGAGATAGTCTACTTGGATTTCGATTCTGTGTATCGACGACAATGCCGTTCTTTTGACAAATCTTATAAAGATAATCAACCCGATTACGGTATTCTTCGTAATTCTTGGCATCTACTTTGACGATGGCGTGTAGCGACTTGTTTCCGCTATGCACCAAGGCAACGATCGGCAATTCAAGTTCTTTGTAAATGGCGTTCTGCTTATCTATTGGCATACTGTCGGATTCGACCAGGGCATATCTAAAATCTGTCACGTTTTCATTTTTAGCACCTTTTCCATCCATAGGATTGAATCGAACCCATGCACCAGCTTCTTCGTGGTAGTCACCCAAGACTGCCCCGATGTCACCATTGCACTGACTCAACTCTTTAATAAGCTGGCCAGCCGTCCGGTCATAGGCTCCCTTAGTTGGCAGCCATTTGACAATCTCGCCTGTTTCATCGTCAGTCTTTGGATAGCATTCAGTAACGTACCCAACATTTTCGCTAGCTTCAAAGAGCGTTTCAAGGTATTTGATAATTTCCTGAACCGGATTCCAAATAGTTGGCTCATGGATTTCCTTACCTTCAATCCAGTCTTTATCAATGACACGATAATCACGATCTATTGTATCGGTCCAGCCTAACTCATGCGCGTTCTCGCTATCATAGCTAGATTGCGACACCCAGTCATTTTCTTTAGCAAGTTGGGTAATCGTCGCACCCGTCACGATAGTTCCTGCTTCTTCATTGAAAGTATCCCATTTCTTGAAGCACTCAAATTTCTTGTATCGACTATCATTTTGTGACCAGTTATCCCAGTCGGATGCCGTATACCCCTCGTGTTTCAAGGCCATACCAACCGACAACCACCCCTCATATGAGAGGGTAGCTGGGTCAATATAGTTTAATAATGGTAGTAAATCAAATTTTTCTTCTGACATTTATTTCCTTTGCTTTGTCTTTTCTTGGTCTTCTATTATTTGCTTGGATTTTAGCATCCACCCATCTACAATTAGATGGTTCATAATTACCGTTAACATCTATCCTATCAATAGACAAGTTATCAGCGTATCCATTAGACAACGCCCAATCATGAAATGAAGTATAATTATTTAGCCATTCGTCACATATTTTTATACCTCGACCGCCGTAGTTGCTGTAAGCAACACATTCGGGATTGTAACAGCGTTTTTTCATACCATGAAAAATTTTAAAGATTCTAGTTTTAGAAAGTCCGTGGGTCGTATGATTCCCCTCTTTTCTAGCTTCTTTTTCAAAACATCCGCAAGATGTTATCTTTCCATATCGTAGGTGATCACTGCGAATATATTTTTCATTACCACAATCACATTTGCATAGCCAATAAATATATCTTTTTCGGCGTTCAAAAGTATTTAGTACCAATAATCGTCCAAATTTTGTATTAGCTAAATCAATTATTTTTCCCATTATTACACGCTCCTGTTCTGACTTCTTCTCTCACGATTGCACCATGTTCCTCAGTCAAGTGCTCCATACGATGCATGATAAGTTTAAGCAAAGCAAAGTGTTGACCGTGCAATGCGATTAAATCATGATAAGACCAACGATCTTCAAATTTAGGTGCTATCGACAGCCATTCATGTAAAATTTCAAGACTTTCTCTAATCTCTGAAGTATCGATTACTAGTTCTTCGTAACTGTTTAAAAGTTCAATTTTTGTCATAATAAAAACACTCCTTTGTGTATGTTGAAAAGAAGTGTCTCGCATGATATAATATTTCATGCGGAAACACTTTCTGCAGCGATAGCATATAACTCTTTGGTCGCCAAACTAAGGGAGTTATGTGCTATTTTTATTTAAGGTCGTCAACGGCTTTTCTAATAACTTCCGACGTTGTTAGATTATTTTTTTTAGCATAGTCTTGTATTTTTTGACTTTGCTCATCATTAAATCTTATTGTAACTCGTAAATTTTTAGGGTCGTTTGTTGGACGTCCTATTTTTTTTGCATCAGACAATGACATCACCCCTTTCGTCTGACAAAAATATATTACACTTTTGTCAGACATTAGTCAAGTGTTTTTATTAAATTTTCAAAGAACTTTTTTAATTTGGCACATATTCTTTAGGATTAACATTTTGCGGAAGTCTCCAACCGCTGCTTGCTATTCTATTTATCATATTTTTAGCATTTTCAAAGCTCCATAGACCGACATTTCTAAAGCCATATCTTTCCAATAATCGAATCTGCTTCGGTGTGGTCAGACCTTCTGACTGTCGCTTGCTAAGTCGGTCTAGTAACTTGCTAGCTTTACCGTAATTCCCGATTTCGTCAGTAAAAATTCCAAATTTTTCTAAGGCTTGTAACTGATTTTTTGTTGGAGGAGACTGCTCGATTCCAAAGTTAGGTACGTAATTCGACAAGTCTTCAGCATGGATAGACATTTCAAATTGCAACGGATCTACTAGTTTGCGTTTACGCTTGCGCATTTCTTCCAATTGTTTGGCCAAGGCTTCTTCACGCTGTGCGACGACGTCCTCGGTTGCCTTGACTTCCATATCTTCGAGGTCAAGCATTACACCAGTTTGCTCTTCCATGTTCTCAACCATTTTCTGAGCGACTTCTGGAGTCTCACAGATTAAATGAGCTGGACGGCATAGCTCGTGGCGTTCTGTATGCCAGAGGAAGTCTAGCAAGAGTAATTCTTCCTTCCCTGGATGCAGACGAGTACCACGCCCCACCATTTGAGAATAGAGCGCTCGTACTTTAGTAGGCCTTAGCACTACCACGCAATCAACTGACGGGCAATCCCACCCTTCAGTTAATAACATCGAATTGCAAAGCACGTTATAGCGGTCTTTTTCAAAGTCTTCTAAAATTTCAGCACGGTCCTTGGACTCTCCATTGACTTCAGCAGCGCGAAAACCTTTTGCATTCAGAATATCGCGAAACTTCTGCGAGGTCTTTACCAAAGGCAAGAATACAACTGTTTTACGGTCAGCACATTGCTTGACCATTTCGTCAGCTATCTGCTCCAGGTATGGATCCAGTGCTGTTCCGACGTCGCTCGCCTTGAAATCGCCTGCCGACATGCTGACATTTGATAAATCCAAACTTAGCGGAATTGTCAAAGCCTTGATTTTAGATAAGTAGCCTTCTTTGATAGCTTGTACCAACGAATATTCATAAGCGAGGCTATCGAAGTAAGACCCAAGGTTTTTCATATCTCCACGGTCTGGTGTGGCAGTAACCCCTAATACATCCGACTTCTCAAAATAGCCAAGCACACGCTGGTAACCATCTGAAATAGCATGATGTGCTTCATCTACTACAATCGTATCGAACCAATCAGTCGGAAACTGTCTCAATCGTTTCTCTCTTTGCATGGTCTGAACAGAGCCAACGACGACCCGATACCAGGAACCGATAGAGGTATTCTCAGCTTTCTCTAGTGCTGTGCCAAGCCCGGTCGCAGTTTTGAGCTTGTCGCTAGCTTGCTCCAGCAATTCGGACCTATGAGCAAGGACAAGCACACGCTTGCCCTTTTTCACTTGGTCTTCGATGATTTTGGAAAACACAATCGTCTTTCCGCATCCTGTTGGTAATACTAAGAGCGTGCGTTTGCGACCTTTAGCCCATTCAGCCTGTACAGCTTCCCGTGCTTCCTGTTGATAAGGTCTTAATTGCATCCCTTACCTCCTAGAATTGCCCAGCTTGGTATCCAGCTTGTGGCTGTTGTGGTTGTTGTGCAAAATTCGACTGTTGCGGTTGCTGTGGTTGCTGGTAGCTTGCTTGTGTAACTTGCCCTGGTTGTTGATTTAATACTTTTGTGTAATCCACATCTTCAGGATAGAGCATTGACTTAACTTCGTTATAATTATTTTCCTTGTACTGTCGAGTTCCGACTTTACATACACCGGTTGCGCCGATGATTGTATTCCAATTCATGCGAAGTGGTTCGCCTTTTTTCTTTTGGCCAATTGCAGCAAAGAAAGCAGATAGCATTCCTTCGGTTGAGCTGTGCAGGAATAGGTTGTGACGCAGTTCTGTTTCACCTTCGTTAGCTACGATTTTGATGCTGACGATAGCCTTGTTACACGCTGGCAATTTCCCGGGATTTTGTGGATTTGGCGTGTGTCGTGTACGCTCCATACCGATTACTGTAAAGTGGTATAAACCGTCAGGTAGTAGGACGTATTCCGAATCTTTTTCAATCGTATCTTCCCATCCAAATTCGCGTTCAAAGTTGTTGTATTGTTGTTGTGTCATGTTGTTTTTCTCCTTATGCTAAAATTGTGATTCTATCGTTGTTTGCAAGTTCTGTTTTTAAATAATCTGAGATGTTTTTAACAGCATCTAATTTCCATTTGCCCCCGTCCGCTTCAAAGAGAGCTAGATTCGCTGATTTGTTAACTCTGAATACAAACTGACTTGCTGGTTGTTCTACTTCATTGAAGGTACGATATGGTCGTAAGGTTACTGGATTTGGAGTTTTAGCTTGTGCTAGGCTTGCTACACCATCACGAACAGTCACCGTTTGTGTAACGCCGTTATCTTGAGCCTCTGCCCCTTTTTCGATTTTTAAGTGACTAGCAAAATCTAAAACTAGATTGCGATCTGCATCATTGATAAACATAGACTGCAGCATAATATTGAATTCTTCCTGGTCGCGCCAATTGCTAAAAGGAATAACTGGAACGGTTGCTTTTACAGATACGAGCTGAGGACGTTTACCATTTTCAAAATCAACTTGATCATATACAGATACCCTATGGAAACTGTCCACGACAACTACAAGTTTACGACCGTTGATGAAATCGTTATCTGATTTGAGATAGTCAACTAGACTTTTGAGCGTCTGAAGCTCAAGGATAGGTGCGTACTTACGAGGGTTAAGTTCCTGTAAGTTATATTCATTGCTGTCAAAATATTCCTTCCCGGTTTCTGAACGAATGATTTTGTTTTCTTTACCCGCTAGTTCGACTGCGTATGATAATGCATCTTTAATATTTTCTGTCATGGTTAGTTACCTGCTTTCTTTTTGTTGTAATCAATAATATTTGTATTTTGTTGTTCGACTTTTTCGATGAGTTCCCTAGTATCTGTTCTCATATCACCATTGTCATCAAAGTAAGTTTGTCCAGGGATACCACTTTTAAGTTCATTAGCGTGGATTTTACCAGCATCATCACGACCGACAATGACAGTTGTTGCAACACCTTTCTGCGGTGCCAAAGTGGATTTTACTTCCATGCCTGTCTTAACAACTGTACGTTCATCATCTGTTGACATTGTTAGTGTGATAGTAACCTTACGAGTTGCCTTAGCTTCCGTATTTGGATCCAGGATGTTATCAAGAACTTTTTCTAACTCTTTATCAACCTTCTCTTGTAAGGCTGTATTGGCGATTTTTGATAAATCGATTTTAATAGTTTTATCTTTCATAGATACCTCTTGTTATACCTTGCTATGATTTCTAATTCCCAAAATCTACACCGTAAAGGGCAATTCTGGTTCTTTTCTAACTTGATTTTCAATAACTTCCACAGTTGCTTGCCAATGAGCGACAATCATATCCCAGTAGTCAGTCGGAAAACTTTCAATAGGAGTCCCTAGTGGAAAATGCCCGCGAATGTAAGCGACTTTTTGAAGTTCTTCTTCCGTCACGTTACCTTGCGCCATGAGGTCTGTCAAACTCTTTGGCAAGTTCGTGTGATATTGCTCAGGTGGTGTCTGTGGCGTGCCAGGAGCTTCATTTTGAGGCTTTTCAGCTACCTGTGACATATCGAGAGGCAATTCTTCTTGAACTTGCTCAGGAGCTTGCTGTGTGGCCTGCTGAGGTTCTGGAGTGACTGTCTGAGGTTGCGATGGAATAGGTTGCGTTTGCTGACTCGCAAAGATATGAGCGATTCCAGCGTAATGAAATGGCATTTCGTCAGGTAACCCATGTCGGTTCTTGGCATCCCACGCCGGCCGATGGTTGGTATACATCACACGCTCACCGCCCTGCGCTTTCTTCTTACCGTTATCAGTCGTCATGACCAAGGTCTTGTAATTGGCAAATAGAACCATGTCTGCCCATTCTTTGACAAGCGGTGCCGTCTTAGAACCTGTCTTTTGGCCAAGTTTCAATTCGTATCGGTCGTAAGAACCCATCTCGTCCGGCTGTTCAAACTTCTTGATTTGAGCGTGTGCAGTCAATACTACATTGATACCCATATCAACCAAATCAGACAAGCTATTCAAGAAACGTCCCATTTCTTCTTGGACATAGGTGTAGCCTTTGCCCCAGCCAAAATCCTCAATTCCTTGCTTACCATGTTGCGAACAGATGTAATTAACTGCCAAAGCTTCAGCCCAATCGATTGTGTCGATAACGAGAGTCCCACACTCAGTTGGATTAGCCTTAATAAAAGCAATCTCATTGATCAGCATGGTCCAGCTGGTCGGCTTGTCGAGTCGTGCCACATCCATGTTATCTGTCGAACCTTCCGTATCGATGAAGACCGCATTTGGGAATTCAGCAGCAAACGTGGACTTGCCAATTCCTTCCGGACCGTAGATAACTATCTTTTGAGCTCGTGCCCGTTTTCCTCTTGTGATTTGCATGTTTTAAAAACCTCCTTGCCATGTTGGTGCGACTGTTTCGGCGTGTCCTTGCTGAGCGGAACTTTCAAACTTCACTGGTTTAACGCTATACCCGTCTTCAATCAGAATGCTACACTCATCTCCCGTTGAAACCCTAGTTGCAATAGCTTGCAAACCTTCTTGCTCAAGCCACGCGCCAAATTCTTGTAGAGTTAACTGATCCATTTGTTCCAGCTTGTCAATTAACACAAAGCCACACTCTGGTTTCAATTTACGCACGATTGCAGTCGCAACTTGCAGCTGCTGACTACCAGACATGTTATCCCAGCGCTGTCCAAGGTAGAGCAATTCGCCATCATCCACGGACAAACCAGGTAACGGTAAATCTGCATTAGTAAGCAAGTCTGTCTTCTGCTTGCGGATGTCAGCAATCACATTATCAAGTTCCTTGTATTGCTCGCGATAACCCTTGGCATCTTCTTCTGCTTTATCCTTGTCCAGATTAGCACGCACTTTACGATTGATTTCGTCAATCTCTGCGATGTTGTTTTCAATCTCCTCAGTTGATTCATCGAGAAGGTCCATGGCGTCGGTATTCGCGATAGCCAAGTCTTGAGCTAACTGACTTTCTTTTGCTTTTGCGTCAGCAAGCAATTGCTCTAATCGCTCAACCTCTGCAGCTGCTGAAGCGTGTTGTATCTGGATAGATACCAAGTTCTGGCGCTTGCGAGCGTTCTCGCCATTCTTAGCAAGGATAGCTTGTTGTTGTTGGATAAGCTCAGCGATAGAGACTAGCTCTTTCGGTGCATCTGGGTAGTAAGGTTGTTCTTTTGCGAACTTCTCCTTTTGGTCAGCAATCACACCAATTGCGTGGCGCTCGTCATACTTGGCCTTTTCTTGCATCTCCAGTTCAGCCAATTGCGGACCAACTCCGATAATCTGCAACAGAGTTTTAGCCTTCTCTTTGCTGGTCTGCTCCATGAATTTTGGTAAGTTGATAGCCAGTTCTTCCACAAAGCTATCAAGCAAGTTTTGACCAGCCTTATTGCCGCTTGGGTCAATCACCTTGAGAGTGCTGTTCTTACCACTGCGCTCTACAATCAAGCCATTTGATAGCGTGATTTTTAAGCTAGGCGGAATTGTACTACCTTCTCTCTGAGCTTGGCTAGGTTTATACTTATTGCCTCCCAGCGCCCAAGCAATCGCGTCCAATACGCTTGTTTTCCCCTGGTTGTTATTTCCACCCACGATTGTCAAACCAGTCGCTGACGGCTCTAATTTGACTGCTTTAACGCGCTTGACGTTTTCAATTTCTAGTTTATTAATCGTCACCATCTTTTTCTCCTCCGACTCTTAAAGATTTGACAGGTATTTGAATCTCTTCAACTTCCGCATATTCAAGAGCGAAATCAAGTAGCTGGTTTAAAACGTCAATCAATTTCATATCGCACTCATCCGCGAGGTCTATAATACGCTCATAGTGTTCGCGAGCTACTCTGATACGTGGTGTTGGTTCTTGTGTTCCTTTGGTTTTATATTTTCTGTTCATGTTTCTACTCCTTAACTAGCCCTACAGGCGGCTCTACATCATAAGTAAATTGCTTATCTGAATTTCTCAGATTCATCCGTGCGACATTGTTTGCCATCAGCTGGCACTCTTTTTGCTTCATTTCAGCGTAGTTATCCAGTGTATTCACTAGCGACCATAGTCCAATTCCTGCGATTGTCACGAAATAAAGGTATTCCATCATTTTGAGTTTTCCTTTTCTTTATAGATTGCTACGATTTTTTCAAGATCAGCTATATGCTGATTTGCTTGTTGGTATTTTTCTTGAAGATCAATCAACTCCCGGTTTAAGTCTAATGCAACGATTTTCCAGTCGGTATTGATTTCTTTGGATAATCGATTTTTTAGTTTTGTCAGTAAGTTCATTCTATTTTCCTAAATTGCGGTCCGTTGCCAGTTTTTGTGATACCATTCAATGACCGCATCTCGAGGGTATTTCTCACGCTTTCCTTCTATCCGTGGAAAATCCTTATGACTATTAAAACGATCATCAAATGTTCCTGTGTCTCTTGTACCAAGCAACATCTCAGAACATTGCGACTTGTTTAATTCCATTGGATAACGTTTCTTTTCATCTGTGATGACGTTCATCACTTTTAAAGTTCTATCCATCAATCCAGCTTCAAACTGGTCTAATAATTGATTCATTAAGTCATTCATGATATAATTTCCTTGAATATTTTTAGTTAGTGCCTGATTGCCGTCAGGTGCTTTTTTTCTTAGTCATATACAGTTACTGTATAGATTGTCTTACTTGTTCCATCGCTAGAATGTACGGTAGACTTCCCTACCGTTATATCTGTCGTATCATTAGCCATTTTGAAGAACAAATATAACAAACATTCTCGTAAAATTTTTAATCTTAAAGGAACAGACAAAAATCGTTTGATTTCCAGATCAATCTTACTAAGATTATTTGACAATGTTTTTTCGCTCACTCTCTAATTCCTTTCTAAATTTGGTATAATAAAAATAAAACGAGGTAATTCTGATGAAATTAAATCCTGATTGTATAAGGGACATACTGCTAGATATTGAAAGTAAAACTACTTTCAAAACATATGCCAAGTATACCGAACCCGATGACTTCAGCAATTTACAACCAAAGTATGAAGTTGACGAAATAATGTATCATATAAGACAATGCGAACATTCTGAATTGTTTATTGATAAAGTTTCGTACTTCATTGGCGGAGGTTGTATGGTAAGAGACTTATCTCCCAAAGGTCATCAGTTCATTAATGATATTCGCCAAGATACCAATTGGAATCGGACAAAAGATATAGCAAAGAATGTTGGTTCTTTTTCACTGGATGTCCTTAAAGATATTTCATCACAAGTTATTACCAACCTCATTTCAAATCAGCTTGGCAATAAATTTTAAGTAGACAGTAGCATGGTTGCTTTCAGCCGTGCTTTTTGTTTTGATTGCTTGCACACCTTTTAATTTTTGGTTATTCAAATAAATACCATCTTCTCTTATTTTTAGTTCGTCCATCCGTACTCCTTTCTAATATGATTTAAAATCATATATTGTTGAAAATTTTTTATGTGACTTGCTTATTTATTCCAAGAATATCATCAGTAGACACATTAAAAAATAAAGCTAGACTAATAAGATACTCGCCTGAAATCTTAGTCTGGTCTTTTTCCCAGTTGCTAATAGATGTTTGAGTAACGCCTAATTTTTTTGCTAGTTCACGCTGTGACATCTTATTATGTCTGGCTCTTAATTCAGCGATAGAGACCATATGTGAATCACTCCTTTCTTGATGATGATTATATTTTATATGATTTTAAATCTTGTGTCAAGTGTTTTATATGATTTATTTTCTCTTTTTTTAAAAAAAATGTTCTTTTTGTATTTTATTTAAAACTTTTTTCTTATATACTTGATTTATAATCATGATTCTGATATAATTTACTTATCAAAAAAACAAAAAGGAGACATCCTATGGAACAATTGGGAGGCCGGATAAGAAAATTGAGAGAAAGTCGTAATATGACACAGACTGAACTTTCAGAAATTCTTGGCATGAAAACCTATACTACTGTTTCGAAATGGGAGAAAAATGAGAATTTTCCTAAAGGTAAAGACCTAAAGAAATTAGCAGAAATTTTTAACGTCACTTCTGACTATCTTTTAGGACTGTCAGACACTAAACTTGGAAAGATTACTACACAAAACGAACACCCTGAAATCCTAACCATCTACAACCAACTAGAAGAACCTAGGCAAGAGAAGGTCCTCGACTTTGCCAATGCTCAACTTGACGAGCAGGAAAGCTCTAATATTATTTCTATTTTTAATAAGTCTCAAAATGACGACTATATCACTGACTACGTAGAAGGCTTGGTTGCAGCAGGACATGGAACTTTCCAAGAAGACAATCTCCACATGGAAGTGAGATTGCGTGCCGAAGATGTCCCTGAAGACTACGACACCATCGCAAAAGTAGCTGGTGACTCCATGGAACCAATGATTGAAGACAACGACCTACTCTTTATCCGGGTCACTAGTCAAGTAGATATCAATGACATCGGCATTTTCCAAATCAACGGTAAAAACTTCGTTAAAAAGCTGAAACGTGACTATAACGGCGGCTGGTACTTGCAAAGCCTCAACAATAGCTATGAAGAAATCCACCTAACAGAAGAAGACGACATCCGAACTATCGGAGAGGTTGTCAGCGTGTATAGAGAAAAATAAAAAAAGAAAGTAGGTAATTACAATGGGAATGTTTAAAGGACCTAGCACTCTTTCAGTCGCTTCAGAAGCTGAAGATTTACAATATGTTGTCTTACAGGTAACTTTAAAAGAGAAACTTTTTGGTACAGGGTCGCGTAACCTTACAGCCTTAGAAGAGGTTATCAACGAACAAGCAGGCAAAGGCTATAGACTTCACACAATAAGCACTGCTAGTGGTGGTAGTTCTGGTTTTGGTGGTGGTGACCGTATCCAAGCGACTATGGTATTTGAGAAAATTTAAAAAATCCCCACACTCTGCATCTTCAAACTTAGAGAGTGCAGGGGGAGATACAAAAAACAGCTTTAGATAGCCTGTAACGAACAATAGTGAAAACCAACTGTTTCCATTTTGGAAACAACTCAAAAAGCCCCACGCTCAGAAGTTTGGCGACCGAGAGCGTGAGGCTTTAGACAAGAAAAAAGCATTAAAAAAGCTATTTTTCTTGTACCCATTTTATCAAAAAAGAGGTACAAATTCAATGGCATATTTCAGAAAAAGGGATAACGGTTGGGAATATCGTATCTCTTACAAAGACAAAAATGGCAAATACAAGCAAAAGTCAAAAAGTGGATTTAAGACCAAGAAACTGGCTCAAGCTGCAGCAAGAGAGATAGAGGAAAACTTATCCGAGAATATCCTAACAGACAAAGATGTCACACTTTATGATTTTGTCAAAACATGGTCCAATGTATACAAACGACCTCACGTCAAGGATAAGACCTGGGATACATACACTAAAAACCTAAAGCATATCGAGACTTATTTTGGAGAGTTAAAAGTAAAAGATATCACTCCCTTGTATTATCAAAAACGGCTCAATGAGTTTGGTGAGAAATACGCCCAGGAAACCCTCGAAAAATTCCATTATCAAATCAAAGGCGCTTTAAAAGTAGCAGTCAGGGAACAAGTAATCAGTTACAACTTCGCTGAAGATGCCAAAGTCAAATCTCAGATAGAAACCAGGTCAGAGGATAACGACTTCTTGGAAGAGAGCGAATATAAGGCTCTGATTTCATCCACACGCTCGAATATACAGTATGTGTCCTATTTCACTCTCTACCTCCTTTCAGTCACTGGTATTCGCTTCTCTGAGGCTCTAGGCTTAACGTGGAATGACATAGACTTACAAAATGGAATAATAGATATAAACAAGTCATTTGACTATTCCAAGACTCAAGATTTTGGAGACTTAAAAAACGAGAGTTCAAAAAGAAAAATCCCAATCGATAAGAATACGATTGAGACTTTAAAAACTTATAGAAAAAAATACTGGCAAGCGAACATAAAGAACCGTGTTTGTTTTGGAGTTTCAAACTCTGCTTGTAACAAACTCATTAAGAAACTGGTAGGCAGGCCTGTCAGAAACCACAGCCTAAGACACACTTACGCTTCTTACTTGATATTCAAAGGGATAGACATTGTAACTATATCGAAGCTATTAGGACATGAGAGCCCAGATATAACCCTAAAAGTATACTCACACCAAATGGAAGCCTTGGCAGATAAAAACTTCGAGCAAATAAAAGAAATATTTCTAACGGCTTAAATTTGGGGCGGATTTGGGGCAAAATACCCACAAAGCCCGATAAATCAATGGTTTTTAATCCGTCTACCGCCTTCTATAACTTGATTTATCAGGTTTCATTTAAACAGAAAGCCCAATTTAAAGGGCTTTTTTCTTTTTCCCTCAAATAAATACGTATAACCTTAAAAAACTTTTGGGACTAGGTTGGGGTTGAGTTTTTCGAGGACACAATTCCCTTTTGAAATCAACTGAAAAAAGCTTTGTCACGCATGATGACAAAAGCCTCTAGTTTACTCTGTTTCTTCTTCTATTTCAACTTCGGTAATTTGGACTTTTACCTTGGTAACACGTCCATTTTTCACTTTATCATTGGTTAGGATAAGCTGTTTGTTTTGGCTTACCAACTCATAGCTGAGCTTTTCAGTCGTTGGAATGGTCCCCACTCCTGTCAAATAGTAACCAGCGATGGTATCAACGTCATCACTTTCCAGTTCAACATCAAAGTAGTCATTAAAATCATTGAGATTCATGGTACCTTGAACAATATAAGTATCTTCTCCAATTTTATGAACTTCGATTTCAGCCTTATCTGTTTCGTCATCGATTTCCCCAACGATTTCCTCTAAGAGGTCTTCAAGTGTCACCAAACCAGCCATTCCACCGTATTCATCTAACAAAATCGCCATTTGTCTTTGGGTATTGCGTAATTCTTTTAACAAGTCATCCACAAAAATAGTTTCAGGAACAAAAAGAGGATCTTGTAAGATTTTCTTCCAAACAATATTGTCAAAACCGTCCACAAAGCCCGCATTAAGGAGACTCTTGGTATGAATAATCCCAATCACATTGTCCTTATCCCCATCATAGACAGGGATACGAGAATAATTTTGTTTTAAAATACTTTGGATGATGGTTTGACTATCATCCTGAATATCTACCATAAAGGCATCCGTTCGAGGAACCATGACTTCTCTGGCCATTAATTCGTCCAGTGAAAAGATTCCTTGTAACATTTCAATTTCGTCAGCATCTAGTGTTTCTTCACTATTTGTCAACATGTACTCAATTTCATCACGGGTCATTTTTTCATCAGCATCGTCAAAGGTCATAGGAGTCAAGCGACTCAAGAGATTGGTAGATGCAGACAAGAGCCAAACAAAGGGACTAACTAGTTTCCCAAGCCCAATGATAACTGGCGCTGTACGAATCGCCAAGGCATCCTTTAGATTAAGAGCGATTCTTTTAGGATACAATTCCCCAAAAACGATGGAAATATAAGTCAAAAATGCTAAAGATAGAAAACTTGCAATAGCATAAGCTGTTTCGCCATTTCCAAGCCAAGATGCAATTTCTCGTCCCAGAGTTTCTGCCAAACTCGCCCCTGACAAAATCGTAATCAGGGTAATCCCTACTTGAATAGTTGATAAAAAGTGGTTAGGATTTTCTAGTACCTTCAGCAGACGGATATAGCGTCTATCTCCTTCTTCTGCCTTTTGTTCAACCCGCGCACGGTTTAGTGACACCATGGCCATTTCTGTAGCTGAGAAAAAGGCATTTAATACCGTCAAGATAAACAATAAAACAAATTGTAGCAACAAATTCTGACTACTTGGGTCTTCCATAGTTCTTCTCCTAAAATAGTAACTTATCCTTTATTATATCACAAAATTTAGTCCAGTACATATTATTTTTTCTCATACTCTTCGAAGATTTCTTCAAACCACATCAGCTTCATCTGCAACCTCAAAGCTGTGCTTTAAGCAACCTACGGCTAGCTTCCTAGTTTGCACTTTGATTTTCATTGAGTATCAGTGTCTATTCTAGTCCTACTTAAATTGTCCAAAAAAGAACCCCTACATCCACAAGTGACATAGGAGTTTATCTTATCTTTTACTGAGTGACCGTTACTTCTCCAGTTCGGTAATCCAGTTGAAGCCCCTTTTGAACATTGGGAACTAGAACATTGAATTCCAATTCTCCGTCTGAAGACTTGGCTTCAATCTGTGAAGCTGAAGGAACTAAATCCTCATTTGTAGCGTAATAAAGGGTTACACGGTAACGGACACGCTTGTTTTTATCCAAGGCCTTGCGTACCATGCTTTCATAGTAGTTTTGCCCTGTCGAATCCTCGGCTTGCGCCTGATTTGCCCAGGCTGTTTGAACAGCAATATTTTTAGGATTGCTTGTCGAGGCATCAAAACCATCCAAGCCACCTATCAAGGCATAGCCTAATAAATGACCTCTATCGACCGCATGAGTATAAGTCCCCTTTAGATTCTTAACCTGATGCCATCCCGGAGGAGTCCATGAATTCGAACCATTCCCCGTTTCTTCACGATTTTTATACTGGCGAGTAGCCTTAGACAAGAGGGCATTTGCTACAGTTGGCACGGTTTCCTTGCCCACTGTCTTTGTTTTATTATCAGCGTAGGGTTTACTTGAAACCTTGGCATCTAGATTTGTTTTATTACCATTGACGATAAAAGCACCCGAGCCATTCCACTCCAGACTCCCTTTTACTTGACTCTTGACTGCGTCTGTTAAGACACTCTCTGCCAATGCTTGACTAGGAGCTTCAGACGCTTGTTTTTTCTGACTAAGCTTGGTTTTGGGACTATTAGCTGTCGACTGCATCTGCTTGATATAATAGCTCCCTGCAGACAAAAGCAATAACACTAGCAGTCCGATTAGTGTCTGTCTTGTTTTTTTATCCATTTTTCTCCTTATCTCTAGAAAAAGACTGGTTCTCCAGCCTAATTTCCTGTAAATTTATGAATTAATTCCTGCCATTTTGCTGGAGACAGGATAGCCCATGGATCTTGACCCTTGCCCAAGATTCCATAACCGACCATTAAACCAATTCCTAGGGCTAAAACACCTAAAATCAGTACTATGATGACTAAAAGTAAACGCTTGACTACGTAGCTTGATTTCTTATTCATCTTCATCACTTGCCTCAATCCGCTGAATCTTAGCACCTAGCTGCGCCAACTTCTCATGGAAACGGTAATAACCTCTATCCAAGTGAACCAATTTACCAACTACAGTTTTTCCTTGTGCTACCAAACCTGTCAAAATCAAGGCAGCACTGGCACGAAGGTCAGTTGAAAGAACTTCTGCCCCCTGCAAAGGTTGACCACCAACAATACGAGCTGTATCACGGATAATCTCAGAGTGCAAGCCCATGCGACGCATTTCTTCTAGATGTTGGAAACGATTTTCGAAAACTGTCTCCACCATAGTTGATTCCCCTTTTGCGACGGTCATCAAGGCTGTAAATTGGGCCTGCATATCCGTTGGAAAACCTGGGTGGGGCAAGGTTTTCACATGAACAGCTTTTAAATTTTCTAGTTGAGATCGAACTCGAATTCCTTCAGACTCCTCTGTCACTTCCACTCCCATTTCAAGCAATTTGGCAATCAAGGGACGGTTGTGCTCCCAGACAGCGTCTTTAATCAAGACATTACCACCAGTCATGGCAGCAGCCACCATAAAGGTTCCGGCTTCGATACGGTCTTGGACTACATTGTGAGTCGTACCATGAAGTTTCTCAACACCGGTAATGGTAATGGTCTCTGTACCAGCACCCTTAACCTTAGCTCCCATTTCATTGAGGAGAATGGCTAGGTCAACAATCTCAGGCTCACGCGCAGCATTTTCAATCACTGTTACCCCATCAGCTAGAGTCGCTGCCATCATCAAGTTCTGAGTAGCACCAACACTTGGGAAGTCCATATAGATATGAGCTCCATGTAAGCGATCAGCCTTGGCTTCGATATAACCAGCTGTCTGACTGATCTTAGCCCCCATAGCTTCTAGACCTTTCAAATGAAGATCAATAGGGCGACTACCAATCGTACAACCACCTGGCATGGATACCTTGGCATGGCCTACACGGGCAAGGATTGGCCCCAAGACAACGATAGATGCGCGCATCTTGCTGACATACTTGTAAGGAGCTTCCTCAGTGATATCACCGGTCGCATCCACCTCGACAAGATGAGCCTCCTCATCAAAATCCACCTTGGCATTCAAACCACGAACCACCTGATTCATAGTGAAAACATCTGACAGGATAGGAACATTCTGCAAGACAGTCTTTCCTTCACTTGCTAGAATAGTCGCTGCCAACAAGGGCAAGACTGCATTCTTTGCTCCTTCAATCGTAACACTTCCTACCAGACGATTATCGCCACCTTGAACCACAATTTTTTCCATACTTATTTCCTTTACATTTGATTTTATAATAATCCTCTAAGCGCTTCTTGCCACAACTGATACAGGCTGATAAAGAAAGAACTCATGATGTAGCCCATTACAATGCTGAAAAAGGCTACTAGCAAACGAACTTTTCTTGTATTCTCAGCTGTCACTTTTAAAACCTTTTCCCATCTAACAAGATCCTTTAAAAGGTAAAAACTCACATAAATAAAGAGCATATGACTGCTTAGAGTGAATAATAATTGAACCATTTGACTATTATACCATCTTCTCTGTTTGTGCGCTAGTTTGGAAACTTCACTCAAAAACTAGGGATTGGTTTTCAAGTAATCAATTGCATCTTGTAGGGTTTTAACTGGCACAATTTTCATATCAGTCTTGATTGTTTTGGCTGCTTCTAGGGCTGTTTGGTAGTTGTTTTTCGCATCCGGATGCGCTTTTTGTTCTTCTTCGCTAACAGGGTTATCTGGAGCAAAGAAAATCGCAGCACCTTCTCTAGCCGAAGCTACAACTTTCTTATCAATACCTCCAATGTCCCCCACATTCCCATCGCGATCAATTGTTCCTGTACCAGCAACGATACGGCCGTTGCGAAGGCCTGGATCAGCTATTTGAGTATAGATGGCCAGACTAAACATGAGACCCGCACTTGGACCGCCAATACCAGCTGTTGAAAAACGAATAGGAACATCACTGGTCACTTCTGTACGGTCAATCAAGCCGATTCCAATTCCATTTTTGCCATTTTCTAGAGTAATGATTTTTCCTTCTGCAGACTTGGTTTGCCCATCCTCTTCATAGGTGACCTTGACGGAGTCCCCTAATTTTTGAGAATTAACGTAATCAATCAGGTCTTTAGAACTGTCAAAGGTCTGATCATTGACTGCTGTGACCGTATCAGAGATGTTGAGAATCCCTTTAAAGGTCGAATTATCCGTCACAGTCAAAACATAAACTCCAAGGTATTTAAGTTCAATATCCTTACCAGCTGTTTTTAGTCCTTGATACTTGGCCATATTTTGCGATGTCTGCATGTAGAATTGATTGATCCGCATAAATTCAACATCGGAAGAACCACCTGTTGTCTCCTGAGCACTACGAATATCTGTAAAAGGCGTCAACCAAGCATAAATCATATGAGCTAAAGTAGCGTGCTGGACACCAACCGTTACGAATTGATAGGCACCAGCTTCCTTATCTTCTGTATCATTGACTTTAAGGACTTGGCGAATATCTTCCGAACCACCTGGAACTTCTATATAGTAGGGCAAGGGCACTACAAATGCCAAGAAAGTCACAATTAAGGCCGCAATGACATATAAGGGCCATCTAATCTTTTTTTTCATTTCTTATTTCCTCCAAAATACTATCAGGAACATAGCAGGCAATATCCTGACCAAACTTCAAAAGCTCTCTAACACCTGATGAACTGATATAGAGATGTTCAGGTCGGCTATGTAAATAAATGGTTTCTATATCAGGAGACAGCTGATGATTGTAGTAATCGAAACTGGCTTCATATTGCAAATCCGTTGCATTTCTCAAGCCTCGTACCAGAAAGGTAGCCCCCAGTCTTTTTGCAACATCAACCACCAATTCATCATGTGAAAACACGACTTCAACATTTTCCAAATGTTCCAAAGCCTTTTCTAGCCCCCGTTTACGATTTTTAAGAGGGAGAAATCCCTGTTTGTGGGGATTTAAAAAAATACCGACATAGAGCTTATCAAAAAGTCTGCTCGCCCGTTCAATGATATCCAGATGCCCATTTGTCATCGGATCAAATGAGCCTGTGAATAAGCCAATCTTATCTGACATAGACTGTCACCTTACTAATTCCATAAATCTTTTCCTTCCAGATGCCCAGGCAGGCAATTTCTTCTGGAAGTTCAACGGCCTTATCCGTCTCACACACGACCATGACATCTTCAGAAAAAAGCTCTCTCTCAGCCATTTTTTCAATATCTGCTACGATTTGTTCCTTGGCATAAGGAGGGTCTAAGAAAATGAGGTCGAATTCTCCAGCTACCTGTTCCAATGCCCTTTCTGCATCCATCTTGAGGAGTTGAAATTTTCCAACTTCCTTGGTCATCTGAATATTTTCAGCCACGATAGCCTGAGCCTTACGGTCTCGCTCCACCAAAACAGCGCTGGATATGCCACGCGATACTGCCTCGATAGATAAACCACCACTACCTGCATACAGGTCCAAGACTCGTCCACCTTCAAAGTAGGGACCAATCATGTTAAAAATAGCTCCCCTAACCTTATCCGAAGTTGGTCTTGTCGTCTTGCCTTCTAGTGTCTTGAGGGGACGTCCCCCATAGATTCCTGATACGATTTTCATACCGTTTATTATACCAAATTATGGGCGAAAAGAGAAAGAAAATCGAACCTTGCGGTTCGATTCTCTACAAAATATTTTCGTAAGTATCGCGAACTTCTTGAGGCCAAACACTTGTTTGCACTTCTCCGATGTGTTTCTTGCGAAGTAGGAACATAGCCATACGAGATTGTCCAATTCCTCCACCGATTGTCAACGGGAATAGGCCATTCAATAGAGCCTTGTGCCATTCCAATTCTAAACGGTCCTCATCACCGGTGATTTCTACCTGACGGCGAAGGGTTTCTTCATCTACACGAATCCCCATAGAAGACAATTCAAAGGCTCCACCCAGAGACTCATTCCAAACAAGAATATCGCCATTCAGACCCTTATAGCCATTTTCAGACTCACTTGTCCAGTCATCGTAGTCTGGTGCACGTCCATCGTGCGGTTTACCGTCTGGTAATTCACCACCGATACCAATCAAGAAGACTGCTCCAAATTCTTTACAGATAGCATTTTCACGCTCTTTCGGCGTCAAGTCTGGGTAGCGCTCGACCAACTCCTCTGTATGGATAAAAGTGATTTGTTTTGGCAAGATTGATTCGATGTCATAGCGGGCTTCAACAGCTAGCTCAGTCAGGCGAATAGCCTTGTAAATCTTCTCAACTGTTTCTTTTAGGTAGGCAATGTTACGCTTACCATTTGGGATAACTTTCTCCCAATCCCACTGGTCAACATAAACAGAGTGAGTCGCATCAAGCGAATCTTCGTCTGGACGAAGGGCCTTCATGTGGACGAAAAGACCTTCACCTTCACCGAAACCAAAACGAGCCAAGGTATGGCGTTTCCATTTAGCAAGTGAATGTACCACTTCATAAGTAGCATCAGGAATTTGGAGAACCTTGACCGATACGGCATTCTCCACACCTGATAAATTATCCTGCATCCCGTCGCCAACCCTGCTCAAGATAGGACCTTGAACTTCGACAACTTCTAACTTATCTTTCAAATACTGGGTAAAAGTGTTTTTGACAAAGGAAATCTCTTCTTGTTGATGAATAAAACTTTTCTTCATAAACTACTCCTCAAAAAATTAATTAAAAGCATTATACACCTATTTTCAAGAAAAGGAAAGAGCAAATACGAAAAAAATCAGTGTTCCTTCGAACACTGATGTTAGGGACCTTCTAGTCATTACGACCGAAGATACGTAGAATACTTAGGAAGAGATTGATAAAATCAAGATAGATACTGAGAGCCATTGACACAACCCAACCTGTCGCTACACGGCCTTGTGATTGTTCATAAGCGAGACGAATTCTTTGGTTGTCCCAAGCAATCAGCCCAGAGAAGACCAAGACCATGGCTACGCTAATCATATAATCAAAGAAACCACTAGCCAAGAAAATATTAACTACCATGGCAATCAGCAAACCGATAAGCGCCGCCATCATAGCCCGACCAAGGCCACTCAAATCTTTCTTGGTGAACATACCGACTGCCGCCATGACAAAGAAGAGAAGGGCGCTCGACACAAAGGCGGATAAAACTGTACCCGGAGTATAGAAGGCCACCACAAAACTGAGGGTAAAGCCGTTTAAAACGGAGTAAAGTAAAAATACTGGAAGAGCAGCTGGACTATTCTTTAAGGCCATGCTACTGGCAACAAAGACTAGTGCTAGCTCCGCAAGGGTTGCAATGGTCAACCAGAGACGTCCCTGCATCAAAAAGTAAACCAACTGAGACTGAAAAACCGTCAACATGAGGCCAGATACCAAGGCGGATAGCCCGATTCCTAGCCCAACAAAGGCATAAACCTTAGCGTAAAATTGATTGAGACCAGTACGGTCATGAATAATAGTGTGATTCATCTTTTCTCCTTTTCTATGAACATCTTTCCTTGATTATAACAAAGAAAGTTAAAATTAGCTTAAATGGAAAATTAAAATACCTGCTGCAACGGCAACATTCAAACTCTCCGCCTGTCCCTTCATACTAATGTGAACCAACTGGTCTGCACTTTCAGCCATGAGGGGACTAATTCCTTGACCCTCATTTCCCATGACTAGTACAAAATTTTCTATAGGAGACAGTTCTCTGTAATCAACAGAATCTTTAGATAGGGTTGTTGCCAGCACTGGGATACCTGCTTCTTTAGCTCCCTCGAGAAGTCTTTGACTAGACATTCGGTAAATAGGCAGATGAAAATGACTGCCTTGCATCGAACGTAGGGTCTTGAGACTGTAGATATCTGCCGACTTATCTGAAACAATCACTCCAGTAAAACCTGCTGCATCCGCAGTCCGAATGATAGTTCCCACATTACCAGGATCTTGCACATCTTCCAAAAACAAGAACTTACCCTGACTAAAGTCAGCTTGCCCTACTTCTTCTTTTTGAACCACGGCAACAATTCCCTGTGGAGTCTGAGAATCCGCCAAATCTAGCAAAATATCCTCTGACACCCAGACAGTTTGCGGAAAGGCAGCTAACTGATCTCGGTAATTTTCTAAGGCAAAGATTTTCTCAATCGTCACCCCAGCTTGCACAGCTTCTTCAAACAAGTGCCAGCCTTCAATCAAATAAGCAGACTTGCGGTATTTTTTTTGGTGTAATTTCTTGGCATTTTTTACCACAGAATTGGCTTTTGAGGTTATAATAGTCATAGAAATATTATAACACAATCAAAGGGGTTTGGTATGCAAAAGGTTAGAATGATTGCCCAAGGTAGGGTACAGGGAGTCGGCTTTCGTTGGGGTGTTTACAGCTTGGCACTTGAAATTGGTGGCATCACAGGTCGGGTATGGAATAACGACGATGGCACAGTGGAAATATTAGCCCAAGCAGACTCATCTGCTATCATGGCAAAATTTATCCAAGAAATCCGCAAAGGACCCACACCTTTTTCAAAAGTCAGCTACTTAGATGTCCAACTGAGTAACTTTCCTCCCTACCCTGACTTTAAAATCGCAAATTAGGTCTCTAGAACTATTGTATATTTTGTAAAAAAACAGTAGAATAGAAAGGTATAATTTTTAAAGAAGGAATAAAAACAGTGAAATCTATTAAACGTTTTGCACTCTCAGCTATGGGAGTGGCTATGTTGCTAGTCTTGACTGGTTGCGTTCAGATTGATAAAGCAACAGGTAAGCCAATTGGTCCCGTTTGGGATTTCTTGGGTGCTCCGATGGGAGAAGCTATCAAGTACTTCGCCAATGACAAGGGACTTGGTTTTGGGGTTGCTATCATCATCGTAACTATTATCGTGCGCTTGATTATCTTGCCACTGGGTATCTACCAATCATGGAAGGCAACGCTTCACTCTGAAAAGATGAACGCCCTCAAGCACGTCCTTGAGCCACACCAAACACGTCTCAAAGAAGCAACGACTCAAGAAGAAAAACTCGAAGCCCAACAAGCTCTCTTTGCCGCTCAGAAAGAGCACGGCATCAGCATGTTTGGTGGTGTAGGATGTTTCCCTATCCTCCTTCAAATGCCTTTCTTCTCAGCTATCTACTTTGCTGCTCAACATACTGAAGGTGTTGCTCAAGCAAGCTACCTAGGAATTCCTCTAGGTTCTCCAAGTATGATTTTGGTTGCCTTCGCTGGTATTCTTTACTATCTTCAATCGCTCCTTTCACTTCACGGAGTAGAAGATGAAATGCAAAGAGAACAAATCAAGAAAATGATTTACATGAGCCCACTCATGATCGTCGTCTTCTCCCTCTTCTCACCAGCTAGTGTCACACTTTACTGGGTTGTCGGTGGTTTCATGATGATTCTCCAACAGTTTATCGTCAACTATATCGTTCGTCCAAAACTTCGCAAAAAAGTCCGTGAAGAACTGGCCAAGAACCCACCAAAAGCACGTGCTTTCTCTACACCAAGTGGACGAAAAGACGTTACTCCTGAACAACCAACTGCTATCTCAAGCAAGAAAAAACACAAAAATCGCAACGCTGGAAAACAACGTTCGAGATAAGGCTACGTAAATTATCCAATAATTAAAAAAACGAATGAATGATAAATAGTTTTCATCAACTAGATATCATTCATTCGTTTTTATTATCTACCGTTACATCTTATACTAATCGAAAACGTTAAATAGTTTAAAAGCTCACATATAAAAAACTATTCAATCATAAATTAACAAGTAAATCACTATGATTTAATACAATTCACAGTTATTAAAACTTCTGCTCCCGCGTCTCTATTTCTAAGCTCAACTCGGCCTTTGTGTAGTTTTGCAACTCTACATACAAAACTAAGTCCAATACCATAATGTTGCTCTTTAACCGATCTAGCTTTATCCATACGATAAAAGAGCTTTCCAAAATTAGTTAAAACTTCATCTGGAAATTCCGAGCCATTATTCCATATGCCTATTTTCAATTCTTTCTCCTCTTTCTCTACCCTAATGTTAATTTTAGGATTCTGTTTATCGGCGTATTCCAAAGCATTTGTTAAAATATTTTGTATGGCACGAATCAGAAGAGATGGATTTATATAATAGTTTTCAGTTCCTTTCACATTTTGTTCAAAAGAAAACTTCATCTGATTTTTTATCAAAAAAGAGACTTCTTTCTCTAATTCATTGATAAAATCTGAAGAGGAATACTCCGTCCAACCTGTCTCATCATCATAATAGGTTTTAGAATAGTGAATCAATTGATTGAAATAATCTAGTAACTGTTGACTAGCTCTTTCTATATCTGCTAAGCATTCTTGAGATTGGTCGTTTTCAGTTATCGTCTGCAAAAATTCCACATTTCCCCTAATAATGGTTAAGGGAGTTTTTAAATCATGAGAAGCTGCTGAAACCTGAAACATCAAATCTTCCTTCTGCTGTTTCTCATTAACTATTAATTGTCGAATTCTATCTTGCATCACAATAATCCGATTTCCTGTCTCGCGAAATTCTTTAACCGTTAAACTTTCTGTACATTCCTTCTTCAACCACATACTATTTTCATAAATCAAAGTCATTTCATAACTCAGTTTTTTCAACAATTTTCCAATGTGATAACTTATTAGAACAATCAATAAAACACAAATATATATCCATGATGACACATTAAAAAAGATTGATAGAACACCACTATTGTTTAAAGTTTTCCCATCTTCATTTATTTGTATAGATACTGAAGCTAAGGGAATAAGATAGGCCATTAGTAAGCCAAGACTAAACTGCCAAATAATTCTCCAACAGGTTTCTCGAATTAATTGTCTAAAACTTTTGATTCTACCCATTGATATCCTCCACCGTATAAGGTTTTAATTGGATTTAATTGATAAGGTTTCAACTTTTGACGAATTTGATAAATGTACTCTGAAACCGAACGTAAGAGCGCTTCTGAACTTTGTGGATATAGATAATTATAAATTTCCTCAATAGAATATATTTTACTTGGGTTGCTTGCCAAAAGATTCACTATGTCAAATTCCCTCCTTGTCAGAGCAATCTTATCATCGTTTACAAATAGTTCCTTACTATCCGTATATAGTATAAGCTTCCCAATCTTTATTTGATGAACATTTCCTTTAATCCGTTCTTCACGACGTAAGTGCATTTTAACACGTGCTAACAATTCTTGCATACTAAAGGGCTTCATAATATAATCATCAGCACCTGCATTAATTCCAGCTACTAAATCTTCATCCATATCCTTAGCAGTTATAAAACAGATAGGAACAGTTATCTGTTCGCGAATCATCTGACAGATCTCTAAACCACTAACAGGCATCATAATATCTAATAGAATCAAGTCAAAGCCTGTAAAATCACAAAGATCAATCTCTTCTATCTTATTTCGTATGACTACTTCATATTTTTCATATTCTAGTACTTTTTTTATTAGGCGAAGAATAGCGAGATCATCATCTACCACCAAAATTTTATAAGCCATAACTCACCCTCCTAACTATATTATAGCACTAACCAAGAAAAAGACAGGACATCCCCTGTCTTTAGCGTACATTTCTTCCTATAAGTATCAATGTAGCAAATAGAAAAACAATTAATAACCAAACTATTTGTATCCCTAAGCCTTGCCACACTGGATAATAAAGCGACAAGGGATGGGTATAAAAACAATTCATACTAGCTAGTAATGGTAAATTTCTAAAAAAAGAACTGAATTGTAGTAACATTTGTCCCAACCCCAATAAAAGGGATAAACTGATTCCCAAAATTAAGATAAAAGACTGGGAAATAAATACAAAAATACCACTTAAAAGAGAGAAGGTTAGAATAGAAATACATGCTGGAAATAGGATTGTCAGAACATGTTTAATATTACTCAAAAGATTGATATTGTAGTATCCTTGGGCGATTAGTATACATAATGATATTACAGCGACCAATAATACAATTTCCACACATAATACAATAGCTAGTTTACAGATTATAAATTTCAAACGATTTGGACATGTAAGAAAACTGGTACGAAGGCTAGAACCTGTAAATTCTTGACCTATAAATAGAACCGCTAGACTAACGAAACCTGCCTGTCCTAAATAGAGACTTTGCAGTAGCTGTTCCAAAACAAACTGTAGAGTCAACTGGTCTGGCTTACTATTTAAAAAAACAACCATCGCCGGAATACACAGTAATAGAGCACCTATAATCAACCAGTGCCAAGGATTCATAATAAACTTGAGATACTCACTTTTAAGTTGTTCTTTCAACTTATTCACCTCCTCCAATATCTGACTTAAGTAATCGGTAGATTGCTAAAGCTAAGAATGAGAAGTTCCAACAAAGTAAAAGTAAAATATTTTGTAAACTATTATGTTCTAAAATTTGAGGAGATGTAGCAATCAATCCTTGCCCCAATGCAACTGGAAGAAATTTTGCAACCGATATATAGTTTGCTAAGAATGTTCCTAAATTGTAGACTTGGGAAAGCAAAAATAATAGAGGAACAATGGCTGTTTTAAATGTCAAAGCCATAATATAGGCTAGCAGTCCCAACAAAGTCCAAGCTATACTGGCTAAAAATATATAGAACCAAACTCTCCCATTTAGTGAAAAAAGCAATAAGCCATCTTGTCCTAAAACATAATGTGTCATGTTAATCGTAAGGAATATTGATAGAAAGGAAATGAAAAAAGAAAATACAAGCCAAACTAATGTTTTTGAAACTAGGAAAGAACTTCGATTTGTAATAGAGAGGAGGCTTGTACGAATAGCCAAGCCTTTGTATTCCTCGGCTCCGTAAATTGAGCCTAGGATAATCATAATAAAAACACCAAATAAAGTGACATCAAAACCTAAAAATTCAATAGGAGGTAAGGCCTCTGCTAAATCTGGATTTGTCTCTGGTGTAGCATGGATACCAACTGAAACAATTTGAGAAGCACCAATATTTGCTAAAAATGTTTGAAATACGAGTATCAAGAATAGTACAATATGAGTAGCTCTCTTATAAAATAATTTCAATATTTCAGAATGAAGAGAGTAAATAAGTGCCATGTCACTTTCCTCCTTCTGTCAAACTAAAGAAGACTTCTTCTAGTGAAGAAAGATTTTTCATCACTTCTTGTAAAGTCCCTTTTATAAGAACTTTTCCTTTATTTATGATAACTACATCATCTGTTACTGCTTCCACTTCCGATAATATATGAGATGATAGCAAGACTGTTTTCCCTTCTTGAGCTTGTTTTTTTATAAACTCTCTAAACCACCGAATTCCTCTTGGATCCAACCCATTAGTCGGTTCATCCAATATCAGATATTGAGGATTTCCTAATAGAGCTGTTGCAATTCCCAAGCGTTGTCCTTCTCCTAATGATAATTTCCCAATTTTAGATTTTTTCTTATGACTAATATCCACCATATCCAAGACTTGCTCAATTCGCTGACTGGATATCCCATTACTAGCAGCAACAATTTTCAAATGTTGATAAACAGTCCGATCATCAGGAGCACCTACACTGTCAAATGAAGCTCCTACAGTCTTTAGAGGAAATTTTAATTCCTTATAAGTTTGATCTCCAATTTTGGTAAGACCAGATGTTGCTTTGTCTAATCCTAATAAAATACGTAAGGTTGAACTTTTTCCAGCTCCATTTGGACCCAGGAAAGCAGTCACTCTACCTGCTTTTGCTTCAAAAGAAATATCTTTTAAAATTTGAGTTTGTCCATATGACTTACATAAATTTTTAATGGCAATACTTTGTTCCATAGATGTTCTCCTATTCTATTTAATATTTCTAAAAGTAACTATATCTTACACATTCTTTTTCGGATTTTTTTCAGAATTTAGAGAGTAAAAAAGATTTAATACTCAATGAAAATCAAAGAGCAAACTAGGAAGCTAGCCGCAGGCTGCTCAAAACACGGTTTTGAGGTTGTAGATAAGACTGACGAAGTCAGTCACATATATACGACAAAGCGACGCTGACGTGGTTTGAAGAGATTTTCGAAGAGTATAAAATTTTGTTTCATTTAATTATCTATATTTGTGTAAATTTAAAAGCCCGATGTTTCCATCAGGCTTCTTTTTTATCCATGTACACGTTTCATATAGTCTTGGTAACTTTCGGTATCCATGAGTTTTTTAGCGTTCTTAACGCGGTCTGCTGTTGGTGGTTTAACCCCTTCGAGGGAATAAGGAATTCCTAATTCACGCCATTTGAATTCTCCCATGGTATGATAAGGTAGAATTTCAAACTTATCAACATTTTTAAGGGTCTTGACGAACTTACCAAGTTCAATCAAGTCATCGTCTCTATCTGTCAATCCTGGAACTAGCACGTGGCGAATCCAGACAGGTTTTCCAATATCTGATAGATACTGGGCACAGGCCAGGATGTTTTTATTGGTTTGGCTAGTGACAATTTTGTGCTGTTCTTCGTTGATTTCCTTGATATCCAAGAGGACTAAGTCAGTGACAGCCATGAGTTTGTCAAACTTTTCAAGGTAACGTGGTTTATTTCGGAAAGGAAGGGCACAGGTATCCAAGGTACAGTGGATTCCGTGTTCTTTGGCCTTGGTAAAGAGGGCAATCAAGAAATCAATCTGCAAGAGAGCTTCTCCTCCACTGACTGTAATACCGCCCTTATTTCCCCAGAAACCGCGGTAGCGCAAGGCTTCTGTCAAGACATCATCTACCGTCCGTTCACGTGATTTATTGGATTCCATAGCCCAAGTGTCAGGGTTGTGGCAATACTGGCAACGCATGTGACAGCCCTGCAAAAAGACAATAAAGCGAATACCAGGCCCATCTACTGACCCAAAGCTTTCTGTCGAATGCACCATTCCTGTCACTTGTCCATAATCAATTGTTTCTTCAGACATATCGTTACCTTCCTTGAAAACGTTTTATAGTTTTATTATATCACGACTTGAAGGAAAAACAAGATTTTTGCCTATTTTTTAGAAAGCAATCTGTTTTTCAATTTCATTTTCAATTACTTATCATTTTATTCTTCAAAATCAAAGCCATACAAGGTTGCAAAGTAGTCCTCAGGGCGCTCTGCACGGCGGATTTGACGGACTTTGCCTTCTTCGGTATAGAGGATTTCCGCAGAACGAAGTTTGGCATTGTACTGGTAGCCCATTGAAAAACCGTGAGCACCTGTATCATGAATTACCAGCAAATCACCGATTTCTGTATGAGGCAGTTCGCGATTCACTGCAAATTTATCATTGTTTTCACAGAGTGAACCAACCACATCTACCACTTCAGCTGGTCCATCTGGATGGGTCACATTAGTAATATGATGGTAGGCTCCGTACATAGCTGGACGCATGAGGTTGACTGCTGATGCATCCACACCTAGATAGGTACGGTAGGTTTCCTTCTTATGAGTCACTCTTGTAACCAAAGCACCATGAGGTGCTAACATAAAACGACCCAATTCGGTGAAAATCTTAACCTGACCAAGACCTGCTGGCGTAAGGACCTCTTCATACACCTTACGAACCCCCTCGCCAATCAAGGCGATATCGTTCGGCTCCTGGTCTGGACGATAGTTGACACCAATACCGCCAGAAAGATTGATAAAGTCTAGCGAAATGCCCAACTTTTCCTTGATTTCAACAGCCAATTCAAAAAGCTGACGAGCCAACTCTGGATAATAGAGATGGGTCACGGTATTGGACGCTAGGAAGGAGTGAATCCCAAAAGTCTTGGCTCCTTTTTCCTTCAAGATGGCAAAAGCTTCAAAGAGCTGATCCTTGGTCATGCCAAACTTGGCTTCTCCAGGATTGTCCATGATGTCTGTTCCCAGTTCAAAAACACCTCCAGGATTGTAACGACAAGAGATAATTTCTGGAATGCCTGCTGCACGCTCTATATGTTCAATATCTTCAAAGGCATCCAAGTTAATGGTCGCACCCAATTCACGCGCATAGGCATATTCCTTATCTGGCGTATTGTTTGAAGAGAACATAATTTCAGAACCAGGGAAATCCAGTTTATGACTCATCAAAAGCTCTACATAACTAGAGCAGTCCACACCACAGCCTTCCTCTTGGAGAATTTTCAAGATAGCTGGTGTTGGAGTAGCCTTAACTGCAAAATATTCCTTAAAGCCCTTATTCCACGAAAAGGCTTGGTTGACGGCTCTTGCCTTCTCACGAATTCCCTTCTCATCATACAAGTGAAAGGGAGTCGGGAACTCGGCAACAATCTTTTCCAAGTCTTCTTTATTGATAAATGGTGTTTTCATAAGTTTCCTTCTATTCTATTTGCAAAGAAAGGCTGGGACAATCGTTCCAACCTTTAGTTCTATCTCTTATTTATCTTCGTCAAAGATATTGCCAACCTCAACATCGATGGCTTGGTTCTTGACATCAATATTGGTTACCTTCAAGAGTGACTTGTAGTCAAACTGCTTTTCGCGTTCTTCTTGAGCATTATCCGCAAAGACCGCTACACCTGCCAATTCTGAATCAAACTCACGCAAGAGGCTGATCATCCCATTGACAGTTCCGCCACCTTTCAAGAAGTCATCCACAATCAAGACACGGCTGCCTGCCTTGAGACTACGTTTTGAAAGGAACATTTTCTCGATACGGTCACCACTTGAACCGGATACATAGTTGACGCTGACAGTTGAACCTTCGGTAATTTTCAGGTCGCGGCGCACAATAACAAAAGGAACATTGAGGACATTGGCAACTGCATTTGCAAGTGGAACACCCTTAGTCGCTACTGTCATAACCGCATCAATTTTTTGGTCCATAAAGCTCTTGGCAATAATGCGACCAATATTTTTCAAGATGGCTGGTGTGCTAAGTAAATCAGATAGGTAGATGTAACCACCTGGCAAGATACGGTCACTTTCTGACAACTTGGAACGCAAGTCCTCAACCATTTCCTTGGCATCATGACTTGAGATTGATGGTGTGAAAATGACACCACCACCAGCACCAGTTACTGTCTGGATATGACCGATTTCAATTTCCTCAAAGGCGCGTTTGATAATCACGATATCCTCTGAGATGGATGATTTAGCAGATTCGTACTTTTCAGCAAAAGTATTGAGACTAGTTAGTTTATAAGGATTATTAATCAAATAGTTGGAAATGACAACCATCCGATCACTTCTTCTTAATTTCATTTCTATTTCCCACTTCATTTAATTTTGATATTTTATCTATTATACCATATTCACATAAAAAAACGAACATTCTTATCCTAAAAAATGCTCATTTTTCTTAAATTATTAATCTAAATCTGGTTTATAGAAGGAACGATTGTCCATAGCGAAGATTTTATTGGTCATCTCTCCCTTATCCACCAAAGCAAGAGCAGTTGACATCATCATCATGCTTGCATCCAGATTGTCAATCATATGGATAATCTCTGCTTCCATAATGCGTGGACGGACTGGACTTCCATACTCAAGCAAGCCATGGTGACTAAGGATGACGTGACGAAGCAGAACGACTTCTTCCTTGGTATCATCGATGCCGAGTTCCATCACTGTCTTGGTAATTTCACTATCAATCAGAGCGATATGTCCAAGAAGATTACCTCGCACTGTGTACTCGGTCTGGTCTGGTCCCGTCAACTCGATGACCTTAGCCAAGTCATGCAGCATAATCCCCGCATAGAGCAGGCTCTTATTGAGTTGAGGATAGACTTCGCTAATAGCATCTGCCAAACGCACCATGGTCGCCGTATGATAGGCCAAACCCGTTTCAAAGGCATGGTGGTTGGTTTTGGCAGCTGGATAGGAATAAAATTCCTTATCATACTTGGTGTAGAGATTGCGGACAATTCGTTGCCAAACAGGATTTTCTATTTTGAAAATCATTTGCGACATATAGTCACGGATTTTCTTGACATCAACTGGCGACTTGACCTTGAAATCAGCTGGGTCATTGGGTTCACCAGGTTGAGGCAGGCGAAGGGTAATTTGATTGACTTGAGGGGTGTTGTTATAAACTTCTCGGCGTCCTTTCATGTGGACAACCTTACCTGCAGTATAGGCCTCAACGTTATGAGGTTGGGCATCCCAGAGTTTCCCTTCAATCTCGCCACTATCATCTTGGAAGGTAAAAGCTAGGTAGTTTTTCCCAGCGCGAGTTTGTCTCAGGTCAGCTGACTTGATTAGGTAAAAGCCTTCAAACAGCTCATCTTTTTTCATGTGACTAATCTTCATATTCTTCCTCATTTTCTTGGAAATGGAGTAGATCAAGCGCAGGCTCACCTTCTGACAACTCAATGTGACGGAGCGTCCGCTCGATAGCTGTGGTACGACGGTTTAATAGTTCATCAATATTGCCAGAGGCATGTTGGAGGTGTTTTTGTGCCTTGACCAGAATGCCACCAAACTTGCCAAATTCAGTCTTGACACTGGCAAGAGTCTTGCTAATATGGTCGGCACTCTTTTGGATATTGAGAGTCTTGAAGCCAACTGATAGAGAGTTAAGCAGGGCTGATAGGGTACTTGGACCTGCGACAATAATCTGTTCCTCCCGTCTCAAATCATCAAAGAAGACAGGATTACGGACAATTTCTGAGTAGAGACCTTCGGTAGGCACAAACAAAACTCCAAAATTGGTAGTCCGAGGCGGTGCTATGTACTTGCTCTTGATATCCTTGGCAAAGCGCTTGACACTTGCTAGGAGTGACTTACGACAGCGTTCGATTTCATCCTTGTCACCTGCTTCATAGGCTTCTTCTAGGCGATAATAATCTGCCAGTGGAAACTTGGAGTCAATCGGTAGATAAACGTATTCCTGGTCTCCCTGTCCAGGTAACTTGATGGCATACTCCACTCGTTCACTGGAGTTTTCAACCGTTGTGTATTCTCGTTCGTACTGGGCAGGGGTCATGATGTCTTCGATGATTTGCCCCAGTTGCAATTCTCCCAGAATCCCTCGCGTCTTGGTTCCTGAGAGAACCTTATTGAGGGCTCCAACATCGCGGGCAACTGTCTGCATTTCTCCAAGGCCACGATTGACCGACTCCAGTTGTTTGGAAACTGTCTCAAAGGAAGCCTGCAAGCGCGTCTGCAAGGTCTTTTCTAGTTTTTCCTCGACCGTTTGGCGCATCTGCTCCAAATGTTGCTCATTTGATTCCTGCAAGGCTTGAAGACGTTGGTCAGTCTTATCCCTGGTTTGCAAGAGATTATCTGTCATTTCTTGACGGATCTGAGTCAGACCTTGGTGCAATTCAATTCGCACTTCTTGCAAACGGTCGCTGACAGCTACTTCCAAGTCTTTTTGATCTAACTGACTGGCTTGTCTTGCTTGTTCAAAACGGTAATCCAACTGGTCTGACAAGTGATCTGCCTGATCCTCCAAGCTCTTGGTCAGATATTTTTCCTGCTTATCCTGCCTTTGCCAAATCAGAAAGATACCAGCTAGGTTGGCAATCAATAATAGAACAAGTAAACTTTCCATCCTACCTCCTGTCCTTGCTATGCAGCACGACCACATAGCCATCTGGGCAAGTCACCGAAACTTCCCTATCTATATATTCGTTAGAAGCGTACACTTTTTTAAAGAAAAAATTTTCCTCTGTCAACTCATACTTAGCACCGAGAATAGTCAGCTGGCTATCCCGAACCGGCATAAAGGCTAGATAGTCGTAGTCTGAACGAGGCTGTAGCTGACTGGTCCCTTCTGGACAATAGGCAATCAAGTTTTGCCCATCTTCAATTTCTATCTGGTGCATATAAGGTGCCAACTTGGGATTGCTAGGTAGAAAGACGTTAGCCAGCATATGATCAATACGGCCACCCAAAGCACCGAAAATAGTGACCTGAGCCTGAGAATTTTTCTCAAAGATGGTTAAGAGAGCCAATTCCAGATCTGTATCATCTTTTTCTGGTCGGGCTTGAACAAAATGCTGGGCATGTTTTTGAATCACCTGTCGCTCTTCTTCCGTCACAGAATCAAAATCTCCGGCTGCTAGAGCAAGAGGCAAATCTTCTTCCAAGACCCAGAGAGAACCTCGATCCACACCGACAAAGCAATCAAAGTCTGTCCGATAATGACCGCGGTCTCCGCCTGCAAAAACGGCAACCCTAGTCCAGTTCTTTTCTGAGAGTTTGTACTCGCTCATTGACATCTCCCTTAAAGACATAGGAACCTGCTACAAAAACGGTCGCACCAGCTTCTTTAGCTTGGGCAATCGTTTTATCATCAATCCCGCCATCCACTTCGATTTCAAAGTTCAAGCCTTTTTCATCACGAAGAGCAACCAACTCACGGACCTTATCCATGGTCTCTGGTAGAAAGGCTTGCCCACCAAAACCTGGATTAACCGTCATGACTAAAACTTGGTCAACTAGATGAAGTACGTGCTTGACGGCTTCAACTGGTGTGCCAGGATTGATAACGACTGAAGGCTTAACACCGAGTGAACGAATTTTTTGGAGGGCACCATGAATATGAGGCGTTGCTTCCACATGGATGCTGATGATATCCGCACCTGCACGCGCAAAATCTTCTAAATGATGCTCTGGATTAGCTACCATCAAGTGGCAGTCGAAAACCATCTTACTATGAGGACGAAGACTCTCGACCACACCCGCACCAAAACTGATTTGCGGTACAAAATGACCATCCATGATATCGATATGGGCATATTCTGCCCCAGTTGCTTCTAGGCGTTTGATTTCACGTTCAAAGTTGGCATAATCTGCTGCCAGAATTGACGGAGCAATCTTGTATTGAGACATAGGTTTCTCCTTATTTTGGAATTTTTTTGCTGACTTTTTTATAGGTTTCTCTGCGATTTTCAATCTCACTGAGGAATTGCAGGTAGTTGTCAAAACGGAAGGTGGCAATAATTCCTTCTTCTACAGCTGGCTTTACCGCACAAAAAGGCTCATGGGTATGGGTACAAGTGCGGAATTTGCAGTCTCGACTGACAGTGGCAATCTCTGGGAAGGCCTGATTGAGGTCTTCAGCCGTTGACACTTCATAGTCCAAGGATGAAAATCCCGGTGTATCTGCGATTTTACCCCCATTGAGGTTGTAAAAACTAACAGCTCGAGTGGTATGGCGCCCACGACCCAGACTGTCTGAGATTTCTCCCGTTTCAAGATTAAGGTCTGGTGCGATTTTATTGAGAAGAGTTGACTTCCCAACACCTGTCTGCCCCATAAAGACCGTGACTTTGCCTGTTAACAAAGGCAGGAGTTCCTCTTTACTGGTCACAAAGTCATAGCCGATGTCACCATAAGTCTGTTCATAAAAATCCAGTTCTCCTCTATCTTCCAACAAATCCATTTTAGAAATATAAACGATGGGATGGATGTCCTTGTGCTCCAAAAGAACCAAGAAACGATCCAGCAAATTGCTGTTAAAATCAGGTTCCT
Source organism: Streptococcus mitis (assembly GCF_946188685.1). Classification (GTDB taxonomy): domain Bacteria; phylum Bacillota; class Bacilli; order Lactobacillales; family Streptococcaceae; genus Streptococcus; species Streptococcus mitis_CC. The sequence continues at coordinate 46,538 of NZ_CAMHWH010000004.1, read as the reverse complement.
TGACAGACATGATCACCACAGCTTGGTCAATATTGACAATAGGCGGACGGACCAGACTGTTTTTCCGTTCATGAATCTTGAGGATATAGCCTTCTGAATTTTCCTCGGCAGAAAAATCTACCCAGTCTCCAACGTAGGGAGTATGGCCTTTTTTACGGAAATTCCCACGCGCGCGTGTTTGATAGACCTGGCCATCACTCTCTACATAGTAGAAGCCTGCCAAGGCCTTAATAATTTGTCCCTGCATCTTAGAGTCCTTGCCCTTTAAGCGCGTCTGCTAGACTAGCAAACTCTGCCAAGCTGAGAGCTTCCCCACGTACACTTGGTGACAAGCCTGCTTGGTCCAAAGCCTTGGTCAGCTTATCCTTGACCTCTTCAGTCTTGCCAAAGTAACCTGTCAAGTTATTCCACAAGGTCTTGCGGCGATGAGTAAAACTAGCCTTGGAAACCTTAAAGAAGAAGTTCTCATCTTCTACTGCTACGGCTGGCTCTGGACGACGCACCATTTTCAAAATGGCTGAGTCCACGTTTGGCGCTGGCACAAAGACAGTCCGAGGCACGATAAAGGCAACCTTGGCAGTCATGTAGTACTGCACCGCAATCGACAAGCTACCATAAGCCTTGGTATTCGGCTGGGCTGAAATGCGGTCCGCCACTTCTTTCTGCATCATAACAACAAACTCACTAAAAGGAATCCCACTCTCGATTAAGTGCATGAGAATAGGCGTCGTGATGTAGTAAGGCAAATTAGCCACTACCTTGATTGGCAGGTCAGGATTTTTAAAATTCTGGATATGTTGCGCCAAATCAACTTTAAGAATGTCCTCGTTGACCACGGTCACATTATCAAAATCACGCAAGGTATCTGCCAAAATCGGCACCAAACGGTGGTCGATCTCAAAGGCCATAACTTGAGCTGCACGCTCAGCCAAAAACTCCGTCAAGGCACCAATCCCTGGCCCGATTTCGATGACATTAACCTGGTCATCAATCTCAGCCGTATCCACGATTTTTTGAAGAATATTGGTATCCGTCAAGAAATTTTGCCCGAAGGACTTTTTAAAGGTAAAACCGTGACGCTCCAGCACTGCCTTGGTCACGCTATAATCTGCAATTCTCATCTATTCTCTTTTCTATTATCTGTTACTACTATTGTAACACATTCCCCTTGTATTTTGGGGGTGAAAATCATACCAAAAAACTATCTTCTCTCATGAAGAAAGATAGTCTTGAAAATCTTTAAAGGTGGACTTAGCGGTTCTCTCGAAACATCCGTTCGAAAAAATCAGCTTCTTTATAACTTCGATTTTCAGGTAGGGTCAAATCTACATCCTCCTCCACGTCGTCCACTGTCAGTTCAACCGTTTGAGGTAAATTTTTCAAACGATAATGCTTTTGCCTTTGCCCTTCAATACTAGCAAAATCAAGCAAATAGCCATTCACTCGGATTTGAACCAAAAGGAGATGATTGGTCATATTTTCCATGATGAGAATATCTTCTAAACCACCTCTGGCACTAGGATAATCAGATACCCTGCGAATACGGATTTTTTCACACATGAGCAAGCTCCCTCATATCAATGATTTCATCGGCCTTATTCCAGACTAGGGGATTATGGGTCGCAATGATGATAATTCGATTTTCATCTTTCAAGCCCACCAAGAGATTCATAACCTCCTCTGAATTTTCAGGATCAAGAGCTGCTGTTGGTTCATCTGCCAAAATCAAGGGTGGATTTTTCAAAATAGTCTTCGCAAGGGCAACTCGTTGAGCCTCTCCCCCAGATAAGGTATAAATTTTTTGTTCTAGTTCCAAATACCCTAGATTAACTTTTTCTAAAGCCTCCACTTGCCTTTCCAAACGTTCTACTTTTGAGATTTTCTGACCAACAAAGCCCAAATCCAAATTCTCTTTGATTGATTGGTTTTCTAAGAGGCCAAAATTTTGAAAGAGATAGCCCATCTGGTCTCGAAAATACTCACGAGTGGGAATGGTTTTTAAATCTTTCCCCTGATAGAGAACCCTTCCTCCATCTATCTTTTCTAGTTTACCTAAGATATTCAGCAGAGTCGTCTTTCCGCTTCCACTCTTACCGATTAAGGCATAAACCTTGCCCTTCTCCAGCTTGAGGTTTAAACCAGAGAAAATCGCGCGGTCATTAAACTTCTTTTCCAATCCTTGAATATCAATCATCTTATTTTCCTTTCAATACTGCCATGCTACCAGCTTCTTCTTTTTTATCCTGTCTAACTAAAATCAACAGAGCGTTAAGCGTAAACAAAGCTACAACTAGAGCGCTAATCAAGCTATCTCCTGTCAAAACACTAGATAGGATTAGCCCAAGTAAGAGAACTCCTCCTTGCGCCAGTAAGTACTTGCCATGAAGCTCATAGATTGTCATACCAGAAAGACGTTTAATCATGATCTCCCGTCTAAACTGCTCAAAATAGAGAAGATTCATGGAATCAAATAACAAGATAGCCGTAGATAGAGTCAAAATAGTCCCAATAAGGAGAGAGTAGAACTCCATCCGTTTGTCATTTAGTACCTTGGCAAAAAATAGCTGGCTTTTTACCAAATAAGAGACCTTGTGATACAGACCTTGCTCTTTTAGAGCTGTGATGCTGTCTTGATATTGATCTAATTTCAAGGCACTATTAGCCGTAGTTCCCCATAACATCCCTGCAACAGGTCTTGTTCCAGTCGCTTGCGGCGTTAAAACTACAATAATCGGATCTTTTAGGTACTGGCGTGTCGTCTTGTACCCATCGTTATAGAGGAAGCGTTCCTGTCCTGTTTCTGTAAAAGCTAGCGTTACCTGTGGGAGGTAGTGTTTCTGACTCGTCACTTCTACACTTTCAGATGAAAAGTTTTGCAGGTAATCTGTAAATAATCCTTGATAGTAGGCAGACTGCTCTCGCAAGCTCTCAGGCAAGATCAGCCCAAACTCTCCCTCAGACAAGTTTTGCATCTTATCCATAAACTCTGAAGAAACGGTAATCTTTTCTTCTATCAGATAGCGCGGTGAGACATAGATGACATTCCCTGACGGTGTGTAGTCATTGAGACGATTGCCATCTAGGTCCACTTCTGCTCCATCTGAGAAATTGTCAACATTGCTCATAATATAAAAAGAGTCTGTATTGGCTAACCGTTCTTCAGTAAATGTCTGCCACTCACGATTATCCTTACGCATTCCTTCTTCATCGGCAAATGCACTAGACCAACCAAAGGATAGACGGTAACGGTCTGAGGACTGGCTCCATTTATCGCTAGCTCTCTCCATTTCCTGCATTTCACGGTAGTGGGGTAGGAGAGCAGTCGCACTCGAGCCGACCACCAGCACGGCCAAGAGTTGCCCCACCATCATCAATGTCATCATACGTTTGAGAGGGAGTTTCCCTTTCAATAGATCCACCAGACTATTTTCTTGTAAACCAAGTAGATACACGATACTTAATAAGGTAGAAATCCCTACCAAGGCCAATCCATAAAGCAAAAGACCAATGATGACCAGTTGTACCGTTGCCATAAACAAGGCACCTTGATACCAGAGAATCCCCAATCCCAAAAGACTGGATACCAGCACTGAGCAGATAAGCTGTCTCACATCTTCTAACACTGGTCTGAGAGCCACCCCAAACAAGCTCTCACCAGCTATTAAGCGAATCCCTGCTTGACGAAGGGACTTGATCCGATAAATCAGGGTCAGACTCATAAAGGTCAGCAGAAAAATAGCTAGACTCAGTAGCCCCATAGGGGTGGCCGCCAATAATAAGACTATCGAAAATGGATCTTCTCCATTCGAAACAAAGCCTTGATAACCAAGTTCTTTCAAGGTGGTCTGTAAACTCACTCCATCCAAACTTCCTGACACAATCAAGTAAGACCCTAATAAATCACTCGTTTCTGAACTCTCCTTGGAGGAAATGGTCAGACCTTCTGGAAGCTCTCCCTCACCATAAGTGGCATAGATAAAGCGTGTTTCTCCAGCTTCATTTGGCTCAACAATCCGACGGGCGATGAGACTATTATGCTCTACCGCCAAGTGACTCAAAGCCTCTGTCACCTCTTCGCGACTAGCTACTGGTTGATTTATCACCATTCCTGTCACATCAACAGAAGGATAGTTACCAAATAAAATCTCTTCTCGATGGTCAACGGAAGTTATCACCATATAAAGCGATACCAATACCATTGAAATCAAAATAAATAAACGTTTCATCATTTCCTCCAAAAAGTTACTTGGTCACTTAGTGAGAAGGTGACCAAGTAAAGCTAAACAATAGGGCTATACCATTCTAAACATTATAGTAGAATGCAACTTTCTCTCCCCAAGAAGTACGAATCCATGCACGAGAAGTCCCTCCAGCACCAGCATATCCCTTATCAGATGAACCAGTTTTTCTACTAACAACTGTTGAGCTATGATATTCTGAAGAGTGATAGTAGTTTGAGTAAGCACCTCCGTCACCTGAACCATACGTCCAGACACCACCATCTGGATACTTAACCGCGGCCGATACTACTGCTACACTTCCACCTAATGTTGCTGCAATGCTCGCTACAAGGGCTAATTTTTTAACTGTTTGTTTCATATTGATACTCCTCTATTTTTTATTTTATCATAAATATTTATTATATATTGTCCATTTTCTATTCAAGTAAAACTAAGTCCTGGATCATAGACCTTTTCAAAGCAACACCTCATGGTATCCTCTCCTTATTTTTCTAATTTAGTCTATCAAGTTGTATTTATTATATGTTATGAATAAATTTTTTGAGACTAAGTAGACATAACTAAATTTTATTTAAACCACCAAGTAACTAAATAAAATAAACTAAAAAAGTTCATACTGTAATCTCCTTTCACATTTTTATTAATTATAAATTATTCTTAAATAAACTCAAAGGACATCAATGTCCTTAAAATAGAACCATTTCGTGTCATTTTTAGCTTATATATAAAAAACAGTCCTAAAGACGAACTTTAGAACTATTTCAATACTAGAACAAGGACATTTTTGTCACTGATTCACTATGTTTATAAATATTTTTTTAAATCTTCTTGCCATTGTTTCTCCAACATAGTAACTAAATAAGAATTTTCTATTATATCAGCAAATAGCTTCGATTTCTGATAGAACTGTTCGGCAGAAACATAATCATTGTTTATTATTAGAGATAATTTCCACTCCAACATTAATATAATTGGTTTCTTCTGAAAATCTTGTGTTTTTTCCATTATATGATTAAGGCTAAAGATATAAGCTCCGAGTGAATCATAAGACGACAAATTATCCAAACAGGCTAGACCCGAAAACAAAGTGTTACTTAAAGCAAACAGATATTCTGGTGCAATTAATTCTACATGATTTGTCAAACGAACTAAAAACGAATGAATTCTGTTAATTTCTTCAATCTGATTTTGACCTTGTTTTATCTTTGTAAGCACTATAGCAAAATATAAGTTGATAACTTCTAATTCATTTATCAAAAACAATTCCTTATCATAAATTGTTTTAAAATAATCGTCCAGTACGGTTTCCCCATATTCTGGTCGTCCGCTTCGAATAACATCTATCGTTGCTCTAGTAGCTTCAAACCATATTTTTTCCTCATTAGGAAGTTGCTCATAAAATAAATCCTCTATCTCTTCCAAACACGCTTCCTTCTTATCATACTCCTCTTCTTTACCATAGATTGGTTCACGTAAAATTTGGTATTTCAATTCTAAATAAGCAGGAGGAAGAGCTGAAAAATCCGGCATAAGGCTATAAGCTGGAACTCCTAGCCGGCGAGCAATATAGTCTAACTTGGGCAAACTTGGTTGCGAAGCTCCACTTTCAATTCGCGACAGTTGACGAACTGTCAGTTCTTGCTCATCTCCACAAAAATCTGGACGACTAATTCCTTTTTCTATCCGAATCTCTTTAATTTTTTGACCAATTAACATTAGACGCCTCCTCTTCTACCTGCTTCGAAAAATACTGTGAAACTTAAAAAATTGTAACGGCTACATCTTTCCTACTCATAAGATTTCATAGCTTCTTCCACTTCCGCCAAGGTGACCCCAAACAACTCTAGGCGTTTGAGGAGTTGCTTGCCGTTGGAATAGCCGATTCGGAGAGCCTCTCCTAGATATTCTCTGCGCTTACGGCTGTCTGACCCTGCTAGAAAACCAAGGCGAATCAAGTCGCTACGACTGATGTCAAACTGACTCTCATGTTCAAATTGTTCTGTCACCTGAGCTAGAGCCGTTTTCAGGTCTTCATAGCTGGCATGCTCAATTCCCAGAGAACGCCCCTTGGTCTTGGACTTAGGAACAGCTTCATCTCGCTTGAGAAAGGCATGCTGAACTGTTGGAATAGCCGTCATAATCATGCGGCGAATCCGCTCCCCATTAAAATCTGGGTCTGTAAAGACAATGACTCCATGAAGCTCATGTAGACGCTGAATACGTGCAATATCTTGCTCATTGATGGCAGAACCTCGTGTCTCATAGGTCTCTACCTCGAAATAACGTTTGAGATTGGCCGTATCATCGCGACCTTCAACCACGATAACTTGGGAAATTTTCTCTTTCATTACTTGCTGTCCAATCCAAAAATTCGTTCTGCATTTGCAGTTGTTACCGCCGCTAGCTCTTCTGTCGTCATACCACGCAAGTCGGCGATAAAGTCCACTACATAGCGAGTGTAGGCTGTTTTATTTTCACGACCCCGCTTGGGTACAGGTGCTAAGTAAGGCGCATCTGTTTCCACCAAAATCTTGTCCAAAGGTAACTCTTTAGCTGCTTCTTGGATGTCAGTTGCTTTCTTAAAAGTCACCACTCCTGAGAAGGAAATAGTCATGCCAAGCGCGACAAACTTCTCTGCCCATTCAAGAGTTCCTGAGAAAGAATGCATGATACCACCACGAGGACCAACGCCCTCGCTCTTGATAATCTCATAGGTGTCTTCCAGCGCATCACGGGTATGGACAACAAAAGGCAAATCCAAGTCCTTAGATAGCTGAATTTGACGGCGAAAAACCTGCTCCTGCACCTCTTTTGGCGCTGTCATCCAATGGTAGTCCAAACCAATCTCACCCAAGGCAACTACCTTTGGGTGCTTGAGCTTGTCAAGCAAGTAGGCTTCAATCTCCTCTGTGTAAGTCCCTGCTTCTGTAGGATGCCAACCAATAGTCGCGTAGAGTTGGTCGTACTCATCCACCAACTCCAAAGCACGCTCAATCGTCGGTTTATCAAAACCAACAATATTCATCTGTGTCACACCCATCTCAGCAGCCAAGGTAATTTCTTCTGCCTCACGACCTGCAAATTCTTCTACATTCAAGTGTGTATGTGTATCAAAAATCATCTCTTCTAACCTCGTTTTCTATCTACTATTATAGCAAAAAAACTGACCTCTCTCCTCATCTGTACAAAATATTCTAAAATCCATCGTCGTCTCTTGACGCTATTTTCCCAAAGCAGTATAATAGCACTTATTGAAATTTTCAGAAAAGGAAAATACAATGTTTAGAAAATTAAAATATACCTTTATCGGTCGACCACTCAAGTCTCTCACAGACGGCGAAGGGGGATTGTTAGGGAAAATGCAGGCACTTGCAATGTTATCCAGTGATGCCCTGTCTTCTATTGCCTATGGACCTGAACAAGTCATTCTCGTTTTAGTCAGTCTCTCTCCTCTCGCTATTTGGTGGAGCCTCCCTATCGGTATTTTTGTCCTCTTACTCCTCGCTAGTTTGACCATTTCCTATCGTCAAATCATCCACGCCTATCCTCAAGGTGGTGGGGCTTATATGGTTACTCGGGAAAATCTCTCCCCTGAACTAGGCTTGATTGCAGGGGGCAGCCTCCTTGTTGACTATATGCTGACAGTAGCCGTATCCGTTGCGTCTGGAGCTGATGCTATTACAGCAGCCATCCCTGCCCTCCATCCCTACAATCTTCATATCTCTATTTTCCTAGTCTGCCTGCTCATGCTCTTGAATTTAAGAGGATTGAAAGAATCTGCCAGCTCTCTGATGATTCCTGTCTATCTCTTTATCATCAGTACTGTCTTTCTCTTGCTCTACGGAATCTTTCAACTAATGACAGGGTCTCTCAGCTATCAGGCAACTTCACCTATTGGGCATGCTGTACCGAGTCTGTCTATCATTCTCATTCTAAGAGCCTTTACCAGTGGTTCTGCCTCTCTGACAGGGGTTGAAGCTATTTCAAATGCCGTTCCCTTTTTCAAGACTCCAAAAGAAAAGAATGCCGCTCAGACCTTGACCATCATGTCATTGATTTTAGGTTTTCTTTTTGCAGGCATTACCTTCCTAAACTACTGGATGGGGATTATGCCTCAACACGGAGAAACTATCCTCTCACAGATGGCTCAAGGCATCCTTGGAAATTCCTTCTTAGGTCACCTTGGCTATTATATCTTCCAATTCTCCACAGCCTTGATTTTGGCCGTAGCAGCAAACACTGGTTTTTCAGCCTTCCCTATGCTGGCCTACAATATGGCTAAAAACAAATATATGCCCCACCTCTTTATGGAAAAAGGAGACCGCCTAGGCTACTCTAATGGAATTTTAACTCTGGCTTTTGGGGCTATGATTCTTCTTCTCATTTTTAACGGCAATACCGAACGTTTGATTCCTCTTTATACTATCGGGGTCTTCGTTCCCTTTGCCCTTTCTCAGACTGGGATGATTCGCCATTGGAAAAAAGAAAAAGGGGCAAACTTCTTAAAACCTGCCCTTGCCAATATCCTTGGAGCTATCATTTGCTACGCGATTGTACTAATCTTGCTCTTTTTCCGTCTCAGTGATATCTGGCCCTTCTTCCCGATTATTCTCGTACTCACCCTACTCTTCTTAGCAATTCACAGTCATTACCAAAAAGTGGCCCAACAACTGCGACTCTATGAAGGAATCGAAAAACGTACCTACGATGGCAATCTTGTCCTCGTTCTAGTAGGAAATGTCACCCGCGTCAGCGTCGGAGCCATTAACTACGCTCAAAGTATCGGAGATGAAGTCTTAGCCATGCATATTTCTACTAAGGAAACAGCAGAAAAAGACCAAGAAATTCTCCAAGAATTTGCCGATTACTTTCCAACCATTACTCTGAAAAACATCAAGACCAGCTACCGTGACATCATCACGCCTACTGTCAAGTATGTCAAACGAATCTCTGAGGATGCTCAGAAAAAGAACTATACAGTCACTGTCCTGGTCCCCCAGTTTATCCCTAATAAACCTTGGCAAAATATCCTGCACAATCAGATGAGCCTTAAACTCAAATATGCCCTTCGTTGGCACCAAGACGTCGTTGTCGCTAGCTACTCCTATCACTTAAAAGAATAAAGAAAAGGCCCTACCAGAACCAAGAAGCTCTGGTAAGGCCTTTTTCTGAATCCAGCCACTATGCTTAACTGAAAAGCATGACTAGGAATATTATTGAATATGGTTAGCTAAATCTTCCTGAGCTTTTTTATTTGACTCAGCTTTTTCTTTTAGCCATTTTTCATAAAGTTCTTGGTACTGTTTAGCAGTGACTGGCTCTTTTTGCAATTCAACATATTTATAGTTGTCTGCATCTCCTTTGTGTCCAACGAATGAGAATGGTCCTGTAAACGGTATAGTCTTACGGAAGATTGGGTTGGCTCCACCACTTTGAACTGGTAGGAACAAGGCGCTATCCGTCAACCAAGCTTGGGCTTCAGCATATTTTTCATAGCGAGCTTGAGTATCTGTGATTTCAGCGTCGGCCTGATCCAAGAGTTTCTTGTAGTCAGAAAGACCAATCTTGTCCTTGACTTCCTTGTCTTTTCCTTCAGACAAGCCCATGTTTTTCAACTGAGAACCTGTTTCTGGATCAAGAATAGCTAGATAAGTCTTAGGATCTGAGTAGTCTCCACCCCATCCTGAGATGTCGATGTCATAGTCTTTTTGTTCTGCTGTATCTGCAAAGTAGGTTGCTTGGTCTTTTTCATCTGGAGAAAGTTGAATAACATCGATAACCACATTCTCCTTACCAAGGGTTTCTTCCACTGTTTGTTTAAAAGATCCAGCCTGTTGCACATCCAACTTAGCAGTCTGGTCAACTGGCATATCCAAATGAATTGGGAAGGTTACTCCCTGTGCTTGCAGGCTTTCTTTGGCCTTCGCAAATTTCTCTTTGGCCTTGTCAGGGTTCAAGAAGGCTTGCTTCCCATCGTTTAGGTTAATATTTGCCCAATCTTTACCGTAGTTGACAATTTTTTCATTGACAATATCACCAAAGTTCTTATCGCCAACTTGGACAAAGTTACTTGGTGTAACCGTGTTACGCAAGATACGGTCTGCTCCATCTTCACCATTTGTTTGCGCTGCATAAGCATGACGGTCAAAGGCAAAGTTGATAGCCTGACGGAAATCTTTATTCTGCATAGCTGCGCGTGCATCTGTCTTTTCCTTATCAGATTGTTTCATAGTCTGCTTGTAGCTTTGGCGATTGACGTTGAAAAGATAGTAGAAGGTAACTGAGTTTTGTGGTGTATAGGTAATCTTGTCCTCATTTCCCTTCTTGAGTTCAGCAAAGACTGAACTTGTTGGGAAGATACGACCATCTGTATAGTTACCATCCAAGAAACCTCTAGCAATGCTATCTTGGTCAGATCCGTCAAAGAAAGAGAGCTTCACTTTCTCGATTTTAACATTGTCCTTATCCCAGTAATTAGGATTTTTATCAAATTCAATCAAAGATTTGGATGTGAAGGACTTAAACAAGTAAGGACCATTTGACAAGATACTTGATGGTGTCACACTTCCAAAGTCATCTCCCTTAGACTTCAAGAAGGCTTCATTTACAGGACTAAGAATACTTGCTGTTGTTTTAGAGTTCCAATAAGTTTCAGGTTGGATGAGGGTGTATTGGAGTGTGTAATCATCCACTGCCTTAACACCAACAGTTCCAAAATCAGATGTTCTCCCTTCAACATAGTCTGCTAGACCCTTGATAGAGTCTTGTACCAAGTACAAGTTTTCAGCCTTTTTATCAGCCGCATACTTGAGACCAGTCACAAAGTCATGAGCCGTTACATCTGCATACTCTTCTCCTTCAGAAGTGTACCATTTAGCCCCCTGACGGATTTTATAAGTGTAGGTCAAACCATCTTTTGACACTGTCCATGACTCAGCCATAGATGGGATGAGATTACCATACTGGTCATTTTCCAACAACCCATCAATCAAGTTGGTTGTGATACTAGATGTTGAGTCTCGTGTAGAGGTAATGTAATCCAAGGTATCAGGGTTGCTGACAAAGATATAAGAATATGTCTTGTCTGCATTGCTTGATTGGGATGACCCGCATGCCGCTAGAGCTAGACCTGCTGTCAAAGCCATAGCTCCAAAAAGCATAACTTTTGATTTCTTCATGATTATTCTCCATTTTTTACAGTATGTGAAATATTATACACTATTTGAGCAAAAATATAAAGTATTTTGAACTTTTTTACAAAAATAAAAATCAGTAGACTCGAGTTCCTACTGATTTTTGATAGAATTCGTTTGGATTATGCAGCCAAAACTTTGCGTCCTTTACGACGACGAGCTGCCAATACGCGACGACCGTTTTTAGTTGACATACGGTTACGGAATCCGTGTTTGCGCGCACGACGAAGTTTACTTGGTTGATAAGTACGTTTCACGATGAATACCTCCTCATAGATTTTGTATTCGTTTAGCCGGCTATAAAGTGATCAGTTACTAAACATACTTTACTATTCTATCTGATTCTTTTACTTTTGTCAATAGCTCTAGGCAAATGTTTCCAGCTTTTTCGAATGTAAGCCCTATCTACGATACTGTTTCAAGAAACGAGTCATCTTTTCTTGGATTTGGGCTAGTTCATCAACACGAGGAAGGTAAACGATACGGAAATGGTCTGGTTCCTGCCAGTTAAAGCCTCGACCATGAACCAAGAGAACCTTTTCCTGCTTCAAGAAATCAAGAACAAACTGCTCATCATCATCGATACGGTACATATTGCGGTCGATTTTAGGGAAGATATAGAGTCCAGCCTTGGGTTTAACCGCAGACAAACCTGGGATATCCTGAATGGCATTATAGATGAAATTTCTTTGCTCGTAAATTCGTCCACCAGGAAGGAGCAATTCATCGACTGATTGGTGACCGCCCAAGGAAGTTTGTACGACTTGTTGAGCCAAAACATTAGAGCAAAGGCGCATATTGGACAGCATATTGAGCCCTTCGATATAGCCTTTAACATGTGTCTTAGGGCCAGACAAGACCATCCAACCCACACGGAAACCAGCGATACGATGCGATTTTGATAAACCATTCATGCTGACACAGAAGACATCTGGTGCCAAGCTCGCTACAGGCGTATGCACATGTCCATCCATGACCATGCGGTCGTAAATTTCATCCGCAAAGATAATCAAATCGTTTTGACGGGCAATCTCAATAATCTCCAACAAAAGTTCCTTAGGATAAAGGGCTCCAGTTGGATTGTTTGGATTGATAAGGACGATTGCCTTGGTATTGGAAGTGATTTTTGACTTAATATCGTCAATATCTGGGTACCATTCTGCAGCCTCATCACAGATATAGTGAACGGCATTTCCTCCAGCTAGGCTGACAGCCGCTGTCCAGAGAGGATAGTCTGGCATAGGCACCAAGACCTCATCCCCATTGTCCAAAAGCCCCTGCATAGACATGACAATCAACTCACTGACACCATTTCCAAGGTAGATATCATCAATATCTACGTTTGGAAATTTTTTCAATTGGCAATACTGCATGATAGCCTTACGGGCTGAGAAAATCCCTTTTGAGTCAGAATAACCTTCACTATCACGCGCATTCATAATCAAGTCATGAATGACCTCGTCTGGCGCTGTAAAGCCAAATTCTGCTGGATTTCCTGTATTCAGACGTAAAATCTTTTCTCCATTTGCTCGCATCTGCATGGCTTCTTCCAAAACAGGACCACGGATATCATAAGCAACATGCTCTAACTTACTAGACTTGTTATATTCTTTCATCTTGTTTCCTCAATTCATCAGGATAGTAACATTATACCACTAGAAAGAAAATGCGACAAGTTTACTGAAATGTGTTACTAGTTTCGTATAGGAGAAAAGCCTCGCTAAAAGCGAGGCCAAGACAGGGGAGATAGCAGGTAATTTGCGAAAGTCACATCACATACCAAAAGATAAACCTAGAAAAAGCAAGCCTAAAAAGGAGTCATAAAGAAGATTGAACATGAGGAAAAGTCCCCATATCATCAAGTAATCCCAACGCCCACTTCGTTTTGCAACCAGTAATAAAATTAGATGGTAGAGTACATGAAAGACTAAAAAACCGATAAACCCTGGATAAAGAAGCGGTACCAGACTCTCTAATTGCCAGACCATGATAACTTCTACCAAGACTGAAATTAGGATGATTCCATAATAAAGGAAATTTGATTTTTGAAAAGCGTTTTTCATCATTCTTCCTCCCTTCACTTCTTTCCTGCTATCCTTTCTTTTATTTTATCATATATTTATATAGATTTTAAGCGCTAATATTCTTTTGAAAAATACTTTTTTTGCTTTACTTCTATAGTGAAAAGGTTTACAATTATAGTAAGAAAATTTCAGGAGGTTTCATTATGGCACAACGTTACCAAAATATCATGGTCGCAATCGATGGTTCTAAAGAAGCAGACTTGGCTTTTGTCAAGGGAGTTCATTCTGCTCTACGAAACGACGCTAAACTCACCATCGCACATGTCATTGACACACGCGCTCTCCAAAGCGTATCCACCTTTGATGCTGAAGTTTACGAAGAACTCCAAGTCGACGCTGAAAGTTTGATGAAAGAGTACGAAAAACGTGCTAAAGATGCTGGTGTGGCAGATGTTCATATCGTCATTGAAATGGGAAATCCAAAGACCCTACTGGCACGTACTATTCCCGATGCTGAGGAAGTGGACCTCATCCTCGTTGGCGCAACTGGTCTCAACGCCTTTGAACGCCTCTTGGTCGGATCTTCATCTGAATATATCCTCCGCCATGCTAAGGTTGATTTGCTGGTGGTGAGAGAACAAGAAAAAACCTTATAATCACAAAGAAAAGGAGCTCAGCGCTCCTTTTTGTTTACGATTTATTTCTCTCTTTATGGCGTTCATAAGCCTTGAGCTGGCGCTGCAGTTCCTTTTTAATAGCAGGTTCTGGAGCATATTTTTCTTCCCAATCATCTGGCTTTAAGATTTTGTGGGTCACTGGATCAAAATGAGCCTTGCCATCTGGAAAAATTTTCCCCATATTGGCCTGATGGACAATATCAAAAATACGTTCTGGGTCCACCCCCATCAAAACAAAACTACCGTAGGTGAAGTAAAGCGTATCAATCAAGGCATCCACCTGCCCTACCAAATCTTGCTGTGCAGGTGTCTTCTTGGCTACTTTATCTGCTGCCTTATCAAGGGCCTGATGAAGTTGCGATAAAGCTTGACCAAAATCCTCTTCAGAGGGACTGGCTGCTCGAACAAACTCCACCAATTCTTCTATTTTAAAGCCAGCCCTGTGGGTTGCACCTTCTAAATCCCAAGCTCGAGGTTCTTCTTGGGTTCGTTCATCCATCATGTGGTGGAAGGTCTTGACCTTATTGAAATGATAGTCACGGCTGACAAAGACTTTTTCTGAAGCTAGAACACCAAAATGTTCCAAGGCCTTGTGGATTCCGTCTTGCTGATTGCTAGTTGTGATATGCTTGGCAACTTCCTTGACACTGCTACTACCATTTCCCATAGCGACCGACATACCGACACCCGCCAGCATTTCTAGGTCGTTATCTGAGTCACCAAAGGCCATGACTTGGTTGAGATCAAAACCATATTCTTTCCCAACTCGTCGAATGCCTTCCAATTTAGAGTTTCCTTGATTGATGACATCCGCTGCAAAAGGATTGCTACGTGTCAATTTCAAGTCTTCAAAATCAGCTGCTGCCTTCTCAGATTCTTCTGGCGTCATCAGCATCAAGACTTGGTAGATAGGCTGATTCATTAGATCAAGTAGGTCTTCTTCCTTTTGGGGAACAACCTTGCTAACCATACGATTAAAGGAATGACTCACTGTCCGAGTTAAAACTGAGGGAACGAAGCGACTGATTCGTTGAGAAAAAGAACCCAGACCAAAGGACATGATTTTGGAACCTAACATGGCATCCTTGGTCCCTAGGGCAATCTCCTTGCCCTCTTTTTTAGCATAGCTAATTAGATGGCGCAAATGCAACTTGGAAATAGGGCTCGTGAACAAGACTCTGTCTTTAGTAAAGATATACTGGCCATTATAGGTTACCGCAAAATCCAGTTCCAAATCGTCCATCAATTCCTTAACAAAAAAAGGTCCTCGTCCTGTCGCTACGCCGACAAGCACCCCTTGTTCTTTGACAATCTTAATCGCGTCCTTAGTGGATTTCAAAACACTCTTGCGATCGTTGACCAAGGTTCCGTCGATATCAAAAAAAACCGCTTTGACTTCCATCCTATCCCAATCTCCCCTTTTGTGATACAATGATTATACCACATTTCAGAAAGAGTGAGTAAATCATGTCTAAGAAAATCCTTGTTTTACATACGGGCGGAACTATTTCCATGCAGGCCGATGCTTCTGGCACTGTTGTGACTAGTTCTGATAATCCCATGAACCATGTGTCCAATCCTCTTGAAGGAATCCAAGTCCACGCCTTGGACTTTTTTAACCTACCAAGCCCCCATATCAAACCCAAACATATGCTGGCCATCTACCAAAAAATCAAAGAGGAAGCAGAAAACTACGATGGTGTAGTGATCACACACGGAACCGATACTTTAGAGGAAACAGCCTATTTCCTTGATACCATGGAAGTTCCCCATATGCCTATCGTTCTAACAGGGGCCATGCGCAGCTCCAACGAACTCGGCAGTGATGGTGTTTATAATTATCTGAGTGCTTTAAGGGTGGCTAGCGATGACAAGGCTGCTGACAAAGGAGTTTTGGTTGTTATGAACGATGAAATCCATGCTGCCAAGTATGTCACCAAAACACATACGACCAATGTCAGTACCTTCCAGACTCCTACTCACGGTCCCCTTGGTCTGATTATGAAACAGGAAATCCTCTACTTTAAAACAGCTGCGCCCCGTGTCCGCTTTGACCTTGATTACATACAAGGTTTAGTCCCTATCATCTCGGCTTATGCAGGTATGACAGATGAGCTGATTGATATGCTGGATTTGGAACAATTGGACGGCTTGATTATCCAAGCCTTCGGAGCTGGTAACATTCCCAAAGAAACGGCTCAAAAGTTAGAAAGCCTTCTGCAAAAAGGAATCCCAGTCGCCCTGGTTTCACGATGTTTTAACGGTATCGCTGAGCCTGTTTATGCCTACCAAGGCGGGGGCGTGCAGTTGCAAAAATCTGGTGTCTTCTTTGTTAAAGAACTCAACGCCCAAAAAGCCCGTTTGAAACTCCTCATCGCCCTCAATGCCGGACTAACAGGGCAGGCTTTGAAAGACTATATGGAAGGGTAAGTCTCTTCTCTAAAAACAAATCAGGAAATCTTCACGATTCCCTGATTTTTTCTATTTACGTTTTCGTGTTGAACGACGTTCTGTCAAACCATGAGGTAAGAGAACTTCACGTTCTTCCAACTCTTCCTTGTGCATAATCTTAGTCAACATACGCATACTAATAGCGCCAAGGTCATAAAGAGGTTGGGCAATGGTGGTCAAGTTTGGACGGGTAAAGCGTGAGATTTGTGAATCATCACTAGTAATGATTTCAAACTCTTCTGGCACAGACACACCCTTATCAGCAAGGCCGTTCAAGACACCTGCTGCCAGCTCGTCACCTGTTACAACTGCTGCAGTTGCATTTGATGAAATCAAGCGTTCTGCCAAGGCATAACCGTCTTCATAAGTGTATTTAGATTCAAATACCAATCCTTCGCTATAAGAAATACCTGCTTTTTTCAAGGCCTCCTTGTAGCCAACCAAACGAACCTTACCATTGATGTCATCCACTAGTGGACCGCTAACAAAAGCGATGCGCTCATTTTCTTTAGCAAGGTAGGTTACTGCATCAATCGTTGCTTGTTTATAGTCAATATTGACACTTGGAAGCTGATGTTCTACATCCACAGTTCCTGCAAGAACAACTGGTGTTCGAGAACGAGAAAACTCTGAACGAATTTTTTCAGTCAAGTGGTACCCCATAAAGATGATACCATCCACTTGCTTAGAAAACAGGGTATTGACAACTGAAACTTCCTTGTCATCATCCTCATCACTATTAGCAAGGACGATATTGTACTTGTACATTTCAGCGATATCATCAATCCCTTTAGCAAGCGTTGAGAAATAACCATTAGTGATATTTGGGATCACGACACCAACAGTGGTTGTCTTTTTACTTGCAAGACCACGCGCCACTGCATTTGGACGGTAATCCAAACGATCAATCACCTCGAGTACTTTTTTACGGGTGTTCTCTTTTACATTCTTATTGCCATTGACTACACGGCTAACCGTCGCCATTGAAACTCCTGCTTCACGGGCGACATCATAAATCGTTACTGTATCGTCTGTATTCATTCCATTTCCTTTCTATATCATACCTCACGAGACTCCAAAAAAGAGACGGTATGAAAATTTCGTTTTCATGATTCTACTTATTCCATTTTATCACTATTTGTAAACACTTTCAAGCATTTTTTGAAGATTATTTGAAAAAATTTCATAGGAAGCTATGTTTATGAAGAAAAAATCACCTTTTCTTGATTTTTAATCCTATTTACTGTATGATAAGGGAAAAGAAAGGGGGAAGAAATATGGCTTTTACCAATACCCACATGCGGTCAGCTAGTTTTGGCATTGTTACCAGCTTGCCTGATGATGTTATTGACTCTTTTTGGTATATCATCGACCACTTCTTAAAAAATGTCTTTGAATTGGAGGAGGAACTCGAGTTTCAATTGCTCAATAACCAAGGAAAAATTACCTTCCACTTTTCAAGTCAACACCTCCCTACAGCCATTGATTTTGACTTTAACCATCCTTTCGACCCTCTTTATCCCCCGAAAGTACTGGTTTTAGATATGGACGGTAGAGAAACTATCCTCCTCCCAGAAGAAAATGACCTATTTTAAAAACTCTAGCCTTCAGTTACAAGCGACTGAAAACTAGAGTTTTTTCTATTGTTTCAAAGCATTATACAAGTTGCGGATCGGTTGCTTTAATGTCGGATGGATAAAATGAGGCGCAATTTCCTGTAAGGACTCAAGAACAAAAAGGCGTTCCGCTATGTAAGGATGAGGCAAGATGAGGTCGTCTGTATAAAGAATCTGATCCTCCACAAAGAGCAAGTCCAAATCAATCAAACGAGGCCCCCAATGTACTTCTCTCACCCGTCCCATCTCTGACTCAATGGCTAACAAGGTCTCTAATAGAACTGGGGCAGGCAACCAGGTTTCAACCTCAACCACTTGATTAGCAAAGCTATCCTGCTCAACACCACCCCAAGGCTCCGTCGTCAATACACTGGACTCTTTGAGAATATGGATACCTCGATTTCGCATTTTCTCAATGGCTTGCTTCAAGTTTGCTTGTTTATCTCCCATATTGCTTCCTAGGGCGATAAAGGCTCGTTGCTTGCGGCGATGAATGGTTACTGAGCAAGTATCTAGTGGCAAATGCACTGGCGCCCAAGGTTTTTTCAGTTCCAGCTTAATTTCTTGGACAAGAGGATAAGCCTCAAAGGTACGTTCTACCAGTTTGTAGGCTACCGTTTCAATCAAGTCCTCAGTTGTTCCCTGAAACCAAGCCGTCCACTGCTGGCACAATTCTCCGTAATGGACAGAGGCTGTTAAATCCAAGTCTGTCGCCGCCTTGGTCATATCATAGGATAGGATTGCGGAAATAACAAACTTCTGCCCCAATTCTTTCTCACTAGGAAAAAGACCATGATAGGCAAAAATTTCCAAATCTTTAATCTGCAGTTGATCCATAATGATTCCTTTCTAGAAAAATCCGCTTCAAGCGGATTCTTTTTATACTCAATAAAAATCAAAGTGCAAACTAGGAAGCTAGCCGCAGGCTGCTCAAAACACTGTTTTGAGGTTGCAGATGAAAGCTGACGTGGTTTGAATTTGATTTTCGAAGAGTATTATAGTCCCATTAAACGATAAGCTTGGTCTCGAAGGTCCTTATCTGTTTCAAATAGACCACGAGCTACTGTCGTCAAGGTTGCAGTGCCTGGTTTTCTAACACCACGCATGCTCATACACATATGTTCCGCCTCAATGACAACAAAGGCTCCTTTAGCACCTAGATAGTCCATCAAGGCATCGGCCACTTCGATATTCAAACGTTCTTGAATTTGTGGTTTTTTCGAATAAACTTCAACCGTACGGGCTAGCTTAGACAAACCTGCCACACGACCATCTGGAATATAGGCAATATGCGCTCTACCATAAAATGGCAAGAAGTGGTGTTCACACATGGTATGGAAAAAGATATCCTTTTCTACCACCATATTATCATCAATAATCTCAAAGGATTTTGACAAATGTTCCTCCGCTGTTTGACCAAGACCTGAAAAAATCTCTTGGTACATACGAGCCACACGAGCAGGTGTTTCCTGCAAGCCCTCGCGGTTAGCGTCCTCTCCGACAGCCTCGATAATCATTTTTACAGCTGCTTCAATCTTTTGTTTATCCATTCTCTTTTTTCCTCTCCATCAGATAGGCTCTCACTTGGCTCAAGAAATACAAGGAACCTGTGACAATCCAAACTGTTTTTTTCTCTTCTTTTTTATCTGTCAATTTCTGCTCTAGAAAATCCTGCCAACCTTGGTAGCTGAGATTTCTAGACTTAGCTGCCTCTTCCAGAACGTTTTCATCAGTCGCCCGACTATCTTCAAAATGTGTCAGAGTAAGCTCGGTATCTGGCATGGCCCCTAGCAAGTCCAACATATCCTCCAAGGCCTTGGTTTTGATACAAGTAAAGAGGATTTCCTTACGATAATCCGCAAAGCGTTCTTGCAAGGTTACCAATAAAGCCTTGATAGCATGGGGATTGTGGGCCCCATCCAAAATTATCAAGGGATCTCTTGACACGATTTCCAAACGCCCTGGCCAACTTGTTTCTTCCAAGGCTTGAGCAAGCAAGTGATTGCTTGCTAGTTCTCGACCATCTTCTTGACAAAAAGTATCAAGTAAAGCTATGGCCATCCCAGCATTCTCTATCTGGTGCAAACCAAGCAGGCCAGTCTGGAAGCGACCTTGTCTGACAACACTTGTATAGTCAAAGACTTCGCCTGTAACCACACTCTCTTGGTGACTGACATGATAATTTGCCCCGTAGGCAAGTCTCGACGCATCTTTCTCTTCCGCAATGCGGTCAATCACAGCCAAAGCTTCTGGAGCAATACGACCTGTCACCAAGGGAATACCTTTTTTGATAATACCAGCTTTCTGCTCTGCTATAGCTTCCAAGGTGTCACCAAGTAGGGCTACATGGTCCAATCCAATGGTCGTAATTCCTGTTAAAATTGGCTGACAAACATTGGTACTATCCAAGAGTCCCCCCATACCAACTTCCATGATGGCCACATCTACTTGCTCCGAGTTAAAGTAGTCATAGGCCAAAGCTGTGATAATCTCAAACTCAGTTGTCCCCTGCAAATTAGCAGCCGATTCCCCTTCCAGCAACGACTGATAGTCTGCCATGAGGGCTTCTAGTCTAGCCTCTGGGATAGATTCCCCATTGATGCTAATCTGATCTGTGTAATGAATGAGATAGGGCGAGCTAAACACGCCAACTCTCAGCCCTAGCTTTTCTAGCATCTTTTTCAAAAAAGCAATGGTCGAACCCTTGCCATTGGTCCCTCCGATATGGATGACCTTGAGTTTGAGATGGGGATTGCCACGCAAAGCTAATAGTTCCACCATTCGTTCCAAGCCAAAATGCGGTTGATCCGTCCGATAGTGGGCAATCCACTGATTGTTTTCAAATTCTTTCATCTTATTTATATTGTTTTAAATCTAGATTTTCCGCTTCATCAGCCAGACGAATGGCGGAGGCAATTTCAACTGCCATCCTGTGACTAGCTACGTCATGCACGCGCACCACTTCTACACCCTGTCTTGCAGCAATACTAGTTACATGAGCCGAAGCCGTATCTCGATTGCGGAAACCAAGTTCTGTCTCAGGATTGACTTCAAAACCATTTTCTTCAAGAATATTGATGACAAACCTCTTGCGCGACACTCCAAGAAAGATTGGATAGCCTTTCTGATGTAGTTTATCCAGATCCCGTAAAAGAAGCAGATTTTCTTTCTTGGTCAGACCAAAGCCGATTCCTGGATCCAACAGGATATTTTCTGGTGCAATACCAGCTTCCTCTGCTCTCGCTAGTGCTCGTTCAAAGAAAGCCTCCATCAATTCTTCGATTGGCATTTTTTCAAAGTCACCTAACTCTTCCTCTGTAAAAGCTTGACCAAAGCCAAAATGAGGAAAGATGAGTGAGCTAGGATGCTGAGGTCGAGCCATGACTGGATTAAACATAATGACTACTTTCGCTCCAGCCTTAGCAACCACATGGGCCATTTTTTCATCACCCATTAGACCAGTGATATCATTGACTAGATTGGCACCAGCAGCCAAAGCAGCCTCTGCCACCTGACTTTTCCAAGTATCGATAGAAATGAGGACATCACTTTCCTTGCGAATCGCTTTAATCACTGGAACAACACGCTGGATTTCCTCTTCTATCTCAACATAGCTACTTCCCGGCCGAGTTGATTCTCCGCCGATATCGAGCATACTGGCTCCTTCTGCTATCAATTTACGAGCCTGCTGGAGTGCCTGCTCAAGAGCAAAAAATTGACCACCGTCCGAAAAGGAGTCTGGGGTTACATTGATAATTCCACAAATAGCTGTCTTTGCATGATTTGCTTTAGTTGACATATCGGTCACTCCCTCAAGGCTTTTCACCATATTATTTCTCTATTTTACCATAAAAAGAAAAAGATGGACACGATTGCATTCATCTTTTTCCCAGTAGAAACAAGTAAGCAATTGTCAAAAATCTTAAACAGAGATCCCTAATGTCCGACTCAAAATCAACACGAGAGCCAACAAACAGAAAAAAACTCCATTAACAATCATGTGAAGTAAGATAGACATTTCCAAACGTTGGGTTTTATAAACTGTCCAAGTTAGCACAGTTGACATTCCTCCATAGATAAGAAGAGAAGGTAGATTTGTCGGTAAATGAAGCAAGGCAAAGATAATAGCACCGACTATATAACCCACATTTTCTTTACCACGAAAGAGTTTTTTAGGAATCACTCCTCGACATAAAATCTCCTCACAAATAGGAGCTATTAGAACCAGTAAGAAAAAACTGGAAATTAAGGAACTATTCTGGACCAAATCATTAATATTTGATTGATTGCTGGTTGTTGTTTCATTCATCAAATGCAGTAAGACCACACCAAGAATATTAAAGGCAAGAATCACTAGATAGCTTAAGGCCAATCTAGCCAAATCCTTAGCCTTGAAAAACGATAAACCAAAACTAGCCAACTGTGTTTTCCTAGCACCTATTATAAATACAGTTAAAACCACAAGAGATAAGGCCCCTACTAATAGTCCCGTTTGAAGCAGTGGAAATTTTCTGCTAGTTAAAAAAGTTGCTAGGGCTAAAGGAAACTGAGAAAACAAAAGCCCTACTAGAAAGATTATTAACCACTTCCCCCTGTTTAATACTTCATCCCAAATATTCTTTTTTATCATCAATCATACTCCTACCATTCAATCAAAATCACCTACCTAGTTTGAAGCAATTTTCAAGTAACTATAATATAAAAAGGGGAGAACCCCTTTTTATATTATAGCATTTATAGTGCCATACTGATGTAGTTAAGGATAAACAAGGCATCCAAAATCCAAATCATGACATGAACATCTTTAGCTTGACCTTTGACAAGCTTAGTCAAAGTGTAAGTCAAGAAACCAACTGCAATCCCTTGAGTGATAGAGTAGCTGAATCCCATAAAGATAGATGTGAAGAAAGCAGGAACCGCTTCAGACATATCGTCCCAATGGATATTTTTCAAGCTAGCCAACATCATAATCCCAACGATAATCAAGATTGGAGCTGTAGCGGCTGTTGGTACAATCGCTAGAAGTGGGCTAAAGAAGCTTGAGATAGCAAAACAGATAGCTACAACCAAGGCTGTCAAACCAGTACGTCCACCTGCACCAATACCAGCAGCAGATTCAACATAAGTCGTTACGTTTGAAGTACCTGCGATGGCACCAATTGAAGTACCAATCAAGTCTGAATAAAGAGCCTTGTCCAACTTAGCTGATTGGTGATTTTCACCATTTGTCGCTACGATACCAACTTTTTCACCTGTACCAATCAAAGTACCAATTGTGTCAAAAATATCTGTTAACGAGAAGGCAAGAATGGCCATAAGAGTTTCAGGTAAGCGAGCTGTATCTGAAATCAAAGCTCCCAAACCTTCTGAACCAAGAGCTGCACCAAAGACTGTCTTCAAGTCTTCAAAGGCTGCACCAACATGGTTGTTAGCAAAATCGATACTAGACAAATCTACCAAACCAACTGCGATAGCAAGAACAGTTGTTGTCAAGATAGAGAGAATAATTCCCCCTTTAATTCCTTTGATAACAAAGAAGATAGTAATGGCAAGTCCTGCAAGAGCCACCAAAACAGCTGGATTATTAAAGCTGACCAATCCTGGAACTGCTGAAGAGTTTGCTGCAATCGTTGCTTGAGCCTTGTCAGCCCCTTCTCCCACAACAGTATAGTTGCCTGGATCAATCGTAAATTTCAAAAGTCCAGCATTCTTAATTCCTACGTAGGCAAGGAAAACACCGATACCAGCTGAAATAGCTGAGCGAAGAGCATTTGGAATCGATTCAATGATCATTTTACGAACATTTGTCAAGGTAATAATCAATGAGATAATTCCACAGATGAAGACCATAGCTAGAGCTTCTTGCCAAGAATAACCAAGTCCAAATACGACTGTGAAGGTAAAGAAGGCATTCAGTCCCATACCTGGCGCTTGGGCATAAGGTAAGTTAGCGTAGAAAGCCATCATCAAGGTACCTGCTACTGCACCAATAATTGTTGCGAGGAATACACCCTGAGCAGGCATTCCTGTTTGCGAAAGAATTTGTGGGTTTACAAAGAGAATATAGCTCATTGCAAAGAAAGTTGTTAAACCAGCGAGAACCTCTGTACGAACGTCTGTACCGTTCTCTTTTAGTTTAAATAATTTGTCCATTATCAATCTCCTTTTAATTTTTACGAACAATAATAGAATTATATCATTTATCATTCACTTTTTCAATATCTTTGTTTGATTTATTTAAGAATTTGATGAAATTTCTTTTTTAGTTTCGAATCTGCTTTTCTGCCTGCTTTTTGTTATAATAGTAGACATCTTATCTGGAAAGACACTAGAAAGGTTTATATGACGAAAAAAATTATTGCAGTTGACCTGGATGGAACCCTGCTCAACTCAGACAGTCAGATTTCTGACTTTACCAAAGAAACTATTAAAAAAATTACTGAAAAAGGGCATCAGGTTATTATTACGACAGGTCGCCCTTACCGCATGTCAAAAGATTTCTACCGTGAATTAGGCTTAGACACTCCTATGATTAATTTCAACGGCTCCCTTACTCATTTACCAGACCAAGCTTGGGACTTTGAAAAGTGTTTGACCGTAGACAAAAAATATCTGCTAGACATGGTTCAACGTTCAGAAGATATTCAAGCCGATTTTATCGCTGGAGAATATCGTAAAAAATTCTACATTACAAATCCTAATGAAGAAATTGCCAATCCTAAACTATTTGGTGTAGAAGCTTTCCAGCCTGAAGATCAATTCAATCCTGAATTGGTAACCAAGGACCCTAACTGCATTCTGTTGCAGACCAGAGCCAGTGACAAATATGCCTTGGCAAAAGAAATGAACACCTTCTACCAGCATCAACTTTCTATTAATACCTGGGGAGGTCCGCTCAATATCCTTGAATGTACCCCAAAAGGTGTCAACAAGGCCTTTGCTTTGGACTACTTGCTCAAGGTAATGAACCGCGATAAAAAGGATTTGATTGCCTTTGGAGATGAACACAATGATACCGAAATGCTAGCTTTTGCTGGGAAAGGTTATGCAATGAAAAATGCCAACCCAGAGCTACTCCCCTATGCAGATGAGCAAATTTCCTTGACAAATGACCAAGACGGGGTTGCCAAAACCCTGCAAGATTTATTCTTATAGTCCATTCTGACCAGCTTGCAAGCTGGTCTTTGTGCTCTTTTCACAGTCTCATCAACCAGTTAATCGATTGTTCTATTTTTTGCCTCCAAAACCTTGGAAAAGGCTTTCTTTTGTGATATACTTCACATATAAATACAAGAGAGCTCGTCACACTCGACTCTGTTGACACAAAATCAATCCAGTCCCGTTGTCCCTGTTCTCGGTCAATATCAAGGAGGATAGCTATGAAAGCTGTTGTTGTAAATCCAGAAAGCACTGGTGTTGCTATTGAAGAAAAAGTACTCCGTCCACTTGAAACTGGGGAAGCACTTGTAGAAATTGAATACTGTGGTGTTTGCCACACTGACCTTCACGTTGCTCATGGCGACTTCGGTCAGGTACCAGGACGTGTTCTTGGACACGAAGGTGTTGGTATCGTTAAAGAGATTGCACCAGATGTTAAGAGTCTTAAAGTTGGCGACCGTGTCAGCGTTGCTTGGTTCTTTGAAGGATGTGGTACTTGCGAATACTGTACAACTGGCCGTGAAACTC
Source organism: Streptococcus mitis (assembly GCF_946188685.1). Lineage (GTDB taxonomy): Bacteria > Bacillota > Bacilli > Lactobacillales > Streptococcaceae > Streptococcus > Streptococcus mitis_CC. The sequence continues at coordinate 20,650 of NZ_CAMHWH010000004.1, read as the reverse complement.
TTTGCCGTACAGTGAAAAATGCTGGCTACTCAGTAGATGGTGGTATGGCTGAACAATGTATCGTAACTGCAGACTATGCTGTTAAAGTTCCTGACGGACTTGATCCAGCCCAAGCCTCTTCTATCACATGTGCTGGTGTAACAACCTATAAAGCTATTAAAGAAGCAAAAGTTGAACCAGGCCAATGGGTTGTTCTTTACGGTGCTGGTGGACTTGGTAACCTAGCTGTTCAATACGCTAAAAAAGTATTCAATGCTCATGTCATCGCAGTTGATATCAATAACGACAAACTTGCCCTTGCAAAAGAGGTCGGTGCTGATATCGTTATTAACGGCCTAGAAGTTGATGATGTACCTGGACTCATCAAGGAAAAAACTGATGGTGGAGCTCATTCAGCTGTCGTAACTGCTGTATCTAAAGTTGCCTTCAATCAGGCTGTTGACTCAGTTCGTGCCGGTGGTCGCGTAGTCGCTGTTGGTCTTCCTTCTGAAATGATGGAACTAAGTATCGTAAAAACCGTTCTAGATGGAATCCAAGTCATCGGTTCTCTTGTTGGAACTCGTAAAGACTTGGAAGAAGCCTTCCAATTCGGTGCAGAAGGTTTGGTAGTTCCAGTTGTTCAAAAACGCCCAGTCGAAGATGCCGTAGCTATTTTCGACGAAATGGAAAAAGGTCAAATCCAAGGACGTATGGTACTCGACTTCACCCACTAATCTAATAAAAACCTATTTTAAAAGTTGGAATGCGCTTCCAACTTTTTTATATTAAATTTTTTAATAAGGATTCAAAAAAACTTCTCTAAAACTCAATATATCAATATTTTCAGATGTAATCTTTTTAATTATTTTATGATAAATAGTTGATTTTTAGATGAAAACGGTTTATACTTAAAAAGTCTTAAAGTTTTCTTAAACGAAAACTAAAACAAAAAAGGAGGAATGACAATAATGAGTATCGGAATCATTATTGCGAGCCACGGCGAATTTGCTGCGGGTATTCATCAGTCAGGATCTATGATCTTTGGTGAACAAGAAAAGGTTCAAGTTGTAACCTTTATGCCAAATGAAGGTCCTGATGATCTATACGCTAAGTTTAATAACGCTGTTGCTGCATTTGACGCAGAAGATGAGGTTCTAGTTTTGGCTGACCTTTGGAGTGGATCTCCATTTAACCAAGCTAGTCGCGTGATGGGAGAAAATCCTGAGCGTAAGTTTGCCATCATCACAGGACTTAACTTACCGATGTTAATTCAAGCCTACACAGAGCGCCTCATGGACGCTGCTGCAGGTGTAGAAAAAGTCGCTGCTAATATCATTAAAGAAGCCAAAGATGGCATCAAAGCTCTTCCAGAAGAGCTAAACCCAGTTGAGGAAGTAGCAAGCGCTGCAGCTGCTCCAGTTGCCCAAGCTGCTATACCAGAAGGAACTGTTATCGGAGATGGAAAACTCAAGATTAACCTTGCCCGTCTAGACACTCGTCTACTTCACGGTCAGGTTGCAACTGCTTGGACTCCAGATTCAAAAGCAGACCGTATTATCGTTGCTTCAGATAACGTTGCCAACGACGATCTTCGTAAAGAATTGATTAAACAAGCAGCTCCAAATAATGTCAGAGCCAATGTGGTTCCAATTCAAAAATTGATTGAGGTTTCAAAAGACCCACGCTTTGGAGAAACACATGCCCTTATCTTGTTTGAAACACCTCAAGATGCCCTTCGTGCAATCGAAGGTGGCGTGCCAATCAAGACCCTTAACGTAGGATCAATGGCTCACTCAACAGGTAAAACAATGGTCAACAACGTTTTGTCTATGGACAAAGATGACGTTGCTACATTTGAAAAAATGCGTGACCTTGGTGTTGAATTTGATGTACGTAAAGTACCAAACGACACCAAAAAAGATTTGTTTGACTTGATCAACAAAGCAAACGTGCAATAATCGATTTTATGAAAGGATTTTAAAGATGTCTATTATTTCTATGGTTTTAGTAGTCGTTGTAGCCTTCCTAGCAGGTCTTGAAGGTATCCTCGACCAGTTCCAATTCCATCAACCAATCGTAGCTTGTACCCTTATCGGTCTTGTTACTGGTAACCTTGAAGCAGGGATCATCCTTGGTGGTTCTCTTCAAATGATCGCCCTTGGTTGGGCTAACATCGGAGCTGCCGTAGCTCCTGACGCTGCTCTTGCTTCTGTTGCTGCTGCCATTATCATGGTTCTTGGTGGCGACTTTACTAAGACAGGTATCGGTGTTGCCCAAGCAGTTGCTATCCCTCTTGCAGTTGCTGGTCTATTCTTGACTATGATTGTCCGTACACTCTCTGTCGGATTGGTTCACACTGCTGATGCTTCTGCTAAAAAAGGTGACTTCAAAGCAGTTGAACGTGCTCACTTTGTCGCACTTCTTCTTCAAGGTCTTCGTATTGCAGTCCCTGCAGCACTCCTTCTAATGGTACCAACTGAAACCGTACAAAGCATTCTAAATGCTATGCCTGATTGGCTTAAAGATGGTATGGCTATCGGTGGTGGTATGGTCGTTGCCGTTGGTTACGCTATGGTTATCAACATGATGGCAACTCGTGAAGTATGGCCATTCTTCGCTATCGGTTTCGTGCTTGCTGCCGTGTCAGATATTACTCTAATCGGATTTGGTGCTATCGGTGTTGCTATCGCTCTTATCTACCTTCACCTTTCTAAAACTGGTGGAAATGGTGGCGGAGGAGCCGCAACTTCTAACGACCCAATCGGCGATATCCTAGAAGACTACTAAGATAAGAAAGGACTGAAAACATCATGACTGAAAAACTTCAATTAACTAAATCAGATCGTAAAAAAGTTTGGTGGCGTTCAACTTTCTTACAAGGTTCTTGGAACTATGAACGTATGCAAAACTTGGGTTGGGCTTACTCATTAATTCCAGCTCTTAAAAAACTCTACACTAAAAAAGAAGATCAAATCGCTGCTCTTGAACGCCATCTTGAGTTCTTCAACACTCACCCATACGTAGCCGCTCCAATCATGGGGGTTACTCTTGCACTTGAAGAAGAACGTGCTAACGGTGTTGAAATTGATGACGCTGCTATCCAAGGGGTTAAAATCGGTATGATGGGACCTCTTGCTGGTATCGGTGACCCAGTATTCTGGTTTACAGTACGCCCAATCCTTGGATCACTCGGTGCTTCACTTGCCCTTACTGGTAATATCTTAGGTCCAATCCTCTTCTTCGTTCTTTGGAACTTGATTCGTATGTCATTCTTGTGGTATACACAAGAGATTGGATACAAGGCTGGATCAGAAATCACTAAAGATATGTCTGGCGGTATCCTTCAAGACATCACTAAAGGAGCTTCTATCCTTGGTATGTTCATTCTTGCTGTCCTTGTTCAACGTTGGGTAAATATTAAATTTGCTTTCGATGTTGCCAAAGTTCAACTAGATGAAAAGGCTTATATCCATTGGGATAAATTGCCAGAAGGATCTAAAGGTATCCAAGAAGCATTCGCACAAGTAGGACAAGGATTGTCTCAAACACCTGAAAAAGTTACTACTTTCCAACAAAACTTGGATATGTTGATCCCTGGACTATCAGGACTACTCCTTACTCTCCTTTGCATGTACTTGCTTAAGAAAAAAGTATCTCCAATCACTATTATCCTTGCACTCTTCGCAGTGGGTATTGTGGCACATGTTCTTCACATCATGTAATCAAGCAACTTAAAAGGAATCAGGTTCTAAAATCTGATTCCTTTTTTCTATACTTTTATTCGGCCAAGGCACCCATTGGATCCCATGGTGCGAGTACAATTGGTTCTGATTCATAGGCAGCTTGTTCTTCTGCTGTCAGCAATTCCTTACGGACAACGATTTGGTAAGTGTATTCGTCCATCCAAGCGTCTGAGGCAACAAAGTACCCATCGGTACCAACCTTGTCTCCCCATGAGTTTTCAACCTTCCACTTGGTTGACTTCCCATTTTCATCCAAATCAACACCTGTCAAGACCATGGCGTGGGTCATCAAACTTTCGCTGTAATCCAAACGTCCAGCCTTGTCTTGAGTGAGTTTAATGTCCATGCTTGATTCAAAGTCATAAACATCTGTCGCAAGGATTCCAGCCTTACGGTTGCTGAGCTGGCCGACATCAGAACCAAACCAAACAGTCTCACCTGCTTGCATTTGAGCAATTGCCAACTCTTTCAAGCGCTCCATCGGCACGTTGATGTAACGAACCGCACGGCTACCAACCACATTTCCTAACATCTCAACTGTGTAAGATTTTCCGTAAGGCTTGTCAGCAGTTGGGGCATTGATAACAGAAACATAGTCCTCTAGAGGAAGATTGACATATTTCTTGTAAAACTCTTGTGGTGTGATGCCCTTTTCGCTTTGGTAGTTGTTATCCTTATCGCGATAAGCAAAGTCAAATTTACGTGGTGGAAGGCCTAGGGACATAGCAAGGAAATTAAAGATTTCTTGCAAGAGGTCTTCTTTCTTATCTTGAACAGTCGCGTGGTCTGCGCCAGAAGCGAGCAAGTCACGCAAGATTTGAGCATCTTGGCGAAGCAATTTGTTAAGGACTGCATTTAGCTCACGACTGCTACTAGATGAAACAGACTCAGGGTAAACTGACTTAGGCACGACACCGTATTTCTCAAAGAGAGAAACGACCATATCCCACTGACCACCGTCTTGTTGTGGTGTTTGAAGTAGGAATTTAACCTTACGGCTCGTCAATTCTTGGTCTGCAGTCGCAATGACTTGCTCCAAGAACCAGTTTGATTTCTCATACTTATCCCAGAAGAAAGTATGAGCCTGTGACAACTCAAAATTCTCCAGTTTGTATTGAGAGATAAGCTTATGGCGGAAGGTGTTAAGAGCTGCAAACATCCAGCAACGACCAGACGCTTTCTGGTTTGTTACCTTGTCCTTGGTTAAATCCAATGAGAAAACAGGTGTGTTGTCTACATGGCTTTGACGACGTTCTAGAGCTGCAAAAATTCCATTATGGCTAGCAGCATTTTCAATCGCTTGGTATTTGACATTTGCTTCATAGTTGGCAAATAATTTATCAGTAAATGATTCTTGAATCGCGTTCATAGATTCCTCCTTTTATTCTACAGTCTATTATAACTCTTTTCACAAAGGAAGCAACTGAAAAACATAAAAGGCAAGGATATTCTTCCTCACCTTTTCGAATATAAATCAAATTAAGCAATATTCGCAAGGAGAGCTTCTAACTCTTCCTTGGTCAAGCGACGCCATTCCCCTCGTTCTAAGTTCTCATCCAATACTAGCGTTCCCATAGTCAAACGTTGCAAGTCTACTACTTCCTTGCCACAGTAGCCCACCATACGCTTAACCTGATGAAACTTCCCTTCTGCAATGGTCACACGGATTTGACTTTGATTCTTTTCTGTCTCTATGGACACAAGCTCCAGTTTAGCAGGCTGACAAGTAAAGTCTTTAAGAGGAATTCCCTTGGCAAATGTCTCTACGTCTTCTTGGGTCATAATTCCCTTAACCTGTGCCAGATAGGTCTTATCCACATGACGCTTAGGTGAAAGAAGAGCATGGGCCAGCTGGCCATCATTTGTCAAGAGTAGGAGACCATGCGTATCGATATCCAAGCGTCCTACTGGGAAAACTTCCTTGCTCCGAGCAATATCATCCAGCAAGTCCAGAACGGTTCTGTGCTTGGGATCCTCAGTCGCTGAAATAACTCCTTGGGGCTTATTCATCATGTAGTAGACAAACTCTTCATACTCCAACACTTGCCCATCAAAGCGAATCTCATCTATTTTTTCATCAATCTGCAATTTAGCTGATTTTTCTTTTTTACCATTTACAGTCACGCGCCCAGCCTTGAGCATGTTTTTGACCTCAGTCCGACTCCCCACAGCGCAGGCAACTAAAAATTTATCTAATCTCATAGAACTATTATATCACACTCAAAAGGAGGCTGGTACAATGACCAACCTCCTTTTCATTTCCGATTTAGGAAATTAACTTCCTCGTCTCCAAAAAATAGCTAAAACAATCATGGAACCTAGTACTGCCGGAATAATGGCAGTTCCTGCTATTATCGGTCCCCAAGTCCCAAAAAGCAAGTGCCCTATAAAGGCACCAATCCAGCCTAGAAACATTTTCCCAAAACATCCCATGCGCTCTCCACGATTGGTTAGAGTACCTGCTAAAAATCCCACTAGGAGACCAACGAACATACTTCCTAACATATTATCTCCTTAATTTGCCCAATCTCCGTTACGGAAGAGTGGTACACGTGTCCCATCCTCACGGATACCATCGATATCCATTTGGTTAGAACCAATCATAAAGTCTACGTGAACATCTGAACGGTTAAGCCCCGCAGCTTCAAGCTCCCCTTCGCTCATCTCCGCTCCACCAACTACGCTAGTCGCATAGGCTGCACCGATAGCCAAGTGATTTGACGCATTCTCATCGAAAAGGGTGTTAAAGAAGGTAATGCCTGACTGAGAAATTGGGCTTGGATCTGGTACCAAGGCACATTCACCTAAGGCACGCGCACCCGCATTTTCAAAGACAAGGTCTTTCATGACCTGATCACCCTTCTCAGCAGTGATATCTACGATTTGTCCATCCTTAAAGGTCACCTTAATACCTTCAATAATGTTTCCGTTATAACTAAGCGGTTTTGTAGAAGTGACATAACCATCTGCGCGACGGAAGTCAGGCGCTGTGAAGACTTCCTCTGTCGGCATATTTGGCAAGAATCCTTCGCCCTGTGCATTAATAGCCCCAGCTGATTCCCAAACATGGTTCTTTGGCAAACCAAGTGTCAAATCTGTCCCTGGCGCTGTGTAGTGAAGTGCTGAAAATTGCTCTTTATTAAGCATATCGGCCTTGCTCTTGAGGATAGCTGCATGCTCTTCCCAAGCCTTAACAGGATCTTCTTCGTAGACACGGCAAGTTTTGAAAATTTGGTCCCAAAGGAGATCGACTGCTTCTTCGTCGCTCGCAGCATTTGGAAAGACTTTCTTAGCCCACTCAAGTCCAGCAGCGGCCGCTACAGTCCAGCTAACCTTGTTGGATTGAGTTGCGATGCGCATTGGCTTCATAGCAAGTCCCATAGCTTTAGCAGAAGCTGAAAGCTTATCAGCATCCACTCCGTTCAAGGCACCTGGATCAGATGAGCGAACTCCAAGACGGCTAGCCTTGTTTTCCAAGAGATAGTTCATCTCAGCAATCTTGTATTCTGGCACATTGTCCAGACGCTCCATCGGAGCATGGAGGAATTTCTCACGGTTAATGACATCATCTGTCCACTGAACGATCACCTCATGCGCACCCAAGACATAAGCTTCTTTGACGATTAAGTGAGCCAACTCACGTTGCTCCACATCGATAGAGAGAGCCAAAGTGTGACCAGGTTGCACATTAATTCCGTTCGCAACCAATAATTTCGCATATTTTTCTAGATTTTCTTTAAAATTTGGTAAAACCATTCTATTCTTCCTTTTCTTTTTGTTTATTTTTCTTTCAAAGCAGAAAATAATCCTGCTAAAGCAATGACACCAGACAAGAGTGCTGTTGATAGAAGAATTGTTTGATCAGCAAGTTCTAATTGATATTCAAATACCTTCTCAGCCGGCTTATCTTCCGCGAATATTCTTAGTTTCATGAGAACCCCCTTAAAATTTATTAAAACAAATCACTATGACTGCCTGTCCTCAGCAAATTTAAAAGCAATTCTTCCTTGTCTACTTTATAAACCAAAAGCCAATCTGGCTGGATATGGCATTCACGAACTCATTGAAAATACTTGGACGCTGTCAATTGATAATCACGATATCTGGCAGAAAGCTCTTTTTCTTGAACAAGAAAATTTAAAACTTCCTCTAATAATTCTGCCCTCAAACCACGCTTCATAGCCAACTTAAAATCTTTTTTAAACTGTTTATGATAACGAATCTTAAGCACGCAAATCCTCCATCAAGTCAGAGACTGATTCAAAGGATTGGCTCATATTACGATTTTGGTCTAAATCCGTTAATACCTCAAGCAACTTCCGATTCTCGTCTAGTCTAACATCGAAAGGTAAACCCTGATATTGAATAGCTTGACGAAGGAAAATATTGATGGCAGTCGTCATATCCATCCCCAGATTATTAAACACCTGTTGGGCCTGCTCCTTAACCTCACTATCCAGACGGATGCTCATACTCGTCTTTGACATACTCTCACCCTCTTTCTATAGACTATTTTAACAAAAAAGAAGGCCAATGTAAATCTATTGGATATACATTAGCCACTTTTAATAGATTATTAAGCAATTTTTTAAAACAACTCATCAAACAAACTCAACTGATTATCCTCTGGCATATTTCCAAGAATACCCATCTCATCCATCTTTTCAACCAAAGTTGATGAGAGCCCACCACGCTTGCGTAGTTCTGTTTTAGAGAGGAATTCTCCCTCTTCACGCGCTCGCACTAGCTGCTTGGCAACGTTCTCTCCTAGACCATCCATTGCTACAAATGGCGGAATGAGGGTATCCCCATCGATAAGGAACTCTGTCGCCTGACTACGATAGAGATCGAGTTTGCCAAACTTGAAACCACGTTCCCACATTTCATTGACAATCTCAAGAGTTGTATAAAGATCAATTTCCACATTAGAGGCTTCATTGTTCTTCCGTTTTTCAGAGATTTCTTCCATTCTACGCTTAATGGCATCCAAGCCCGCACCCATGGTCTTGATATCAAAAGCCTTAGCACGTATTGAGAAGTAAGCACAGTAATAATAAATGGGATGGTGAACCTTGAAGTAGGCCACACGCAAGGCCATCATAACGTAGGCTGCCGCATGGGCTTTAGGGAACATGTACTTAATTTTCCCACAGGACTCGATATACCACTCTGGCACCTTATTAGCCTTCATGGCTTCGATGTAGCCATTGCGTTCCTCTTCGGAAATCTTGAGCCACAAGCCCTTACGTACCCGTTCCATGATAGTAAAGGCCATCTTAGGTTCGAGACCAGCATGCATGAGGTAAACCATGATGTCGTCCCGACAACCGATAACGGTCGACAGGTCCGCAATTCCTTGCTTGATTAAATCCTGGGCATTGCCCAGCCAAACGTCGGTACCGTGGGACAACCCTGACAACTGAAGCAACTCCGCAAAAGTTGTCGGATGGGTTTCATCGACCATGCCTCGGACAAAGTTGGTTCCAAACTCTGGAATCCCCAGCATGCCCGTAGGCGTCCCGATTTGCTCAGGTGTTACCCCTAACACATCAGTCCCAGAAAAGAGGGCCATCACGCCTTCGTCATCCATAGGGATTTCATTAGGATCAATCCCAGACAAGTCCTGCAATTTTCGAATCATAGTCGGATCATCATGTCCCAGTACATCGAGTTTGAGGACATTCTCGTCGATATCATGGAAGTTAAAGTGAGTGGTCTGCCATTCAGCCGTCACGTCATCCGCTGGATACTGGACAGGCGTAAAGTCGTAGACATCCATGTAGTTAGGAATAACAACGATTCCCCCTGGGTGTTGTCCTGTCGTTCGTTTGACACCAGCCGCACCTTGAGCAAGACGTTCCACCTCTGCATCACGATAAAACTTGCCATAATCTCTCTCATAGCCCTTGACAAATCCATAAGCGGTCTTGGCAGCCACCGTACCAACCGTTCCTGCACGGAAGGCATATTCCTCACCAAAGATATCACGCACATCCAAGTGGGCGCTAGGTTGGTCTTCTCCCGAGAAGTTCAAGTCAATATCGGGAACCTTATCCCCATCAAAACCAAGGAAGGTCTCGAAAGGAATATCCTGCCCATTTTTGCTGAGTTTGTGACCACAGTTTGGACAGTCCTTATTGGGCATATCAAAACCTGAACCGTACGAACCATCGGTGATAAACTCACTATACTGACACTGACCACAGACATAGTGAGGAGAGAGAGGATTGACCTCAGTAATCCCAATCATGGTCGCAACGAAACTAGATCCGACAGACCCACGAGAACCAACCAAGTAACCCCGTTCATTGGAACGTTGCACCAGCATCTGGGAAGCCAGATAAATCACAGCAAATCCATTCCCCAGAATGGAAGTTAATTCTTTTTCAATCCGCAAATCAACGATATCTGGCAGCGGATTTCCATAAATCTCAAAAGCTTTCTTGTAGGTCAGCTCAGCGACCGTTTCTTCAGCCTTATCGATAAAAGGTGTGTACAAATCACCCTTAACAACCTCAACGGGTTCAAAGGTTTCTGCCAAGGCATTGGTGTTTTCAATAACCAATTTGCGTGCCAGTTCCTCTCCCAAGAAGGCAAATTCATCCAACATCTCATTAGTCGTTCTAAAATGAGCCTTTGGAAGTGGTGCTGGTTGGGCATGTTCTCCATGACCGATAGTTCGGTTAATCATAGCCCCCTGGCCCAAACTACGGACGATAATTTCGCGGTAAATCTCTTCTTCTGGTTCGATATAGTGGACATTCCCCGTAGCCAAAACGGGCTTGCCAAGGCGGTCTCCAACCTCTATTAAACTCTTGATAATAGTCTGGAGTTCCTCCATATCCTTAACCTGTTCCTTAGCAATCAAGGGAGCATAGATAGCTGGTGGCATAACCTCGATAAAGTCATAATACTTAGCCACCTCAACCGCCGCATCCACACCTTGGGAAACGACTGCATCAAAAACTTCACCTTCTGCACAGGCTGATCCTAAAATCAAGCCCTCCCGATGGGCATCTAGAACTGTTCTCGGAATTCGTGGCACCCCTTCAAAGTACTTGGTATTAGACAATGAAACCAGCTTAAAGATATTTTTTAGACCTATCTGATTCTTGACATAAATGGTCGCATGCTTGATCCTAGCTTTTTTATAAGAATCTGGACTAATCAAATCAATGTTGAGTCTAGCTAGATCGGTCACTCCATGTTTTTCTGCTACTTCTTTTATAAAAATAAATAGCAGGCGACCTGTAGCTTCCGCATCGTAGTTAGCCATGTGGTGATGTTCTAAGGCCACACCAAAACGCTTGGTCAAAGGCCCCAAACCATGACGTTTATACTCAGGATAGAGATTTCTAGCAAACTCCAGTGTATCAATGACTGGCTGACTAATCCTTGGCAGACCATGACGCTCATAGTTGGCATTCATAAAGCCAACGTCAAAGGTCGCATTATGGGCAACTAAGACTGTATCCTTGCAGAATTCTTGGAATTCTTGCAACACTTGTTCCAGTGGTTTGGCATTTTTGACATGGTCATCTGTAATTCCAGTCAACTCAGTAGTAAAAGCTGACAAGGGATGCCCAGGATTGATAAATTCATCAAATTCAGCAATGACATTCCCCTTGTACATCTTAGAGGCAGCAACCTGAATCAAGTCATTATAGATGGCTGAAAGACCTGTCGTTTCCACGTCAAAGACCACATAGGTTGCTTCGGACAAGTCCATCTCCACTTCATTATAGACGATAGGGACACGGTCCTCCACGATATTGGCTTCCATACCATAGATCAGCTGGATTCCCGCTTTCTTAGCCGCCTTATAGCCGTGTGGGAAGGACTGAACATTTCCATGGTCCGTGATGGCAACCGCCTTGTGTCCCCACTTAGCAGCTGTCGCAACGATCTCTTCTACCTCGGGTAGTGCATCCATGGTCGACATGTTAGTATGAGCATGAAACTCAACCCGCCGTTCTCCTTCTGGCATTAAATCCTTCCGCTCATAGTGAACAACTTCCTGTACATCTTGCACATTCATAGTCAAATCGCGTGTGAAGTTATTCATCTCCACATTCCCACGAACTCGGAGCCAAGAATTTTTCTTGATTAGGTCAAACTTCTGAGCCTCTTCCTCATTCTTAACCCACTTTTGCATCGAAAAACTGGAAGTGTAATCCGTCATTTTAAAGTTGATCAAAACACGCCCTGTTCTGGTCACTTTTTGCTCCACATCAAAAACAACCCCTTCAAAGACCAGACGATTTTCCTCCGTCCTCACTTCGATCATAGGAGTAATCTCCGCCTTATCTAGCTTGGGTTTGGCTGCAGCTTTTTTCGCTTGAAAATCAAAGACTGGTTTCTCTTCCGCTGGAGGAGGTGCCATCTGTTCCAGTTGTTCCATCGCACGGAGCGCTTCCTCATTGGCCGCTTGAACAATCTGATCATTTTCAGCATGAAAGGCCTCTTCCTGCTCTTGGGTCAGCACATCATTTTTCTCTACTTGACAATTAAAAGTTGGAAAACCAAACTTTTCAAGTTGTTTGGCTAAATTAGGAAGATGATTCTTCTTAAAATGTTCCTTATCGATCGCCTCAGAGCCTTCAATAAAGAGTTGATTGCCCTCCGCACGAACTCGCAAATTCTGATAAAGGGACTTAAAACCTTGACTAGCACATGGCCCCTCAGAAAAAGCCTCTCTATAGTAGGACTGCAAGAGTTGATTTGAAAATTCTTGAGACAGAACCTTGATTTCGAAAACAGCTTTATTGCCTGTCTTAGAAAATTCCTCACTCAGCCCTTTCTTTAATTCTAAAAAGATTTCAATCGGTAAAATATTAGAAAATACGAAATGAAACTCCCATACCTTACTAATTTTATGAACCACAACTCGCTCAATATCAGCCTGTGATAAAGCAGGAGTCTGTCTCATTTCAGCAGGCATCCCCAGTTGATTCATCAAAATTTCAAAACTATTTGACATTCAATTTCCTCACATTATTCTCTTACTATTTTACCATATTTAGAGGTATTTTCTAAAGACAAAAGGAAGCCACTAAGTGACTTCCTTCTAGAGTGAGGACTGATTAGTCTTCACCTTTGTTTTTCTTAATGATTTCTTCTTGTACTGACTTAGGTACATCTTCGTAGTGGTCAAATACCATCATGAATGTACCACGTCCTTGAGATGCAGAACGAAGAACTGTTGCGTAACCGAACATTTCAGCAAGTGGAACGTAAGCACGAACGATTTGGCTGTTGCCGTGTGCTTCCATACCATCTACACGTCCACGACGAGCAGTTACGTGACCCATAACATCACCAAGGTTTTCTTCTGGAACAGTGATTGTTACAAGCATCATTGGCTCAAGGATAGCTGGTTGTGCTGATTTAGCAGCTTCTTTAAGGGCAAGTGAAGCCGCGATCTTGAAGGCAGTTTCAGATGAGTCGACATCGTGGTATGAACCATCGTAAAGTTTAGCTTTAACGTCAACCATTGGGTAACCTGCAAGAACACCGTTAGCCATAGATTCTACCAAACCTTTTTCAACCGCTGGGATAAATTCACGAGGAACCACACCACCGACGATTGCGTTTTCGAATTCGAATCCTTTACCTTCTTCGTTTGGAGTAAATTCAATCCATACATCACCGAATTGACCTTTACCACCAGACTGACGTTTGAAGAATCCACGTGCTTGAGTAGAAGCGCGGAATGTTTCACGGTAAGATACTTGAGGAGCACCTACGTTCGCTTCAACTTTGAACTCACGACGCATACGGTCAACAAGGACGTCAAGGTGAAGCTCACCCATACCAGAGATAACTGTTTCACCAGTTTCAACGTTTGTTTCAACGCGGAATGTTGGATCTTCTTCAGCCAATTTTTGAAGGGCAATACCCATCTTGTCTTGGTCAGCTTTAGATTTTGGTTCAACCATCAATTGGATAACTGGTTCTGGAACGTTGATTGACTCAAGGATGATTTTAGCTTTTTCATCTGTCAATGAGTCACCAGTTGTAGTATCTTTCAAACCAACGGCAGCAGCGATATCACCTGAGTAAACAGTGTCGATTTCTTGACGGCTGTTAGCGTGCATTTGAAGGATACGTCCGATACGCTCACGTTTACCTTTAGAAGTGTTCAATACGTATGAACCTGATTGAAGAACACCTGAGTATACACGGAAGAATGTCAAACGACCTACGAATGGGTCTGTCATGATCTTGAAGGCAAGAGCTGCAAATGGCTCTTCATCAGATGCTGGACGAGTTTCTTCTTCATCTGTATCTGGGTTGATACCTTTGATCGCTGGGATGTCAAGTGGGCTTGGAAGGTAGTCAATAACCGCATCAAGCATCAATTGAACACCTTTGTTCTTGAAGGCAGAACCACACAATACTGGGAAGAATTCAACGTTGATAGTTGCTTTACGGATACCAGCTTTCAATTCTTCGTTAGTGATTTCTTCACCTTCGAGGTATTTCATCATCAATTCTTCGTCAGTTTCAGCAACTGCTTCGATCAATTTTTCACGGTATTCTTGAGCTTGGTCAAGGTATTCAGCTGGGATGTCTTCTTCAAGGATATCTGTACCAAGGTCGTTAGTATAGATTTCAGCTTTCATCTTGATCAAGTCGATGATACCACGGAAGTCATCTTCAGAACCGATTGGCAATTGGATTGGGTGTGCATTTGCTTGAAGACGATCATGAAGTGTGCTTACAGAGTAAAGGAAGTCAGCACCGATTTTGTCCATTTTGTTGGCAAATACGATACGTGGAACTCCATACTCAGTTGCTTGACGCCAAACTGTTTCAGTTTGAGGCTCAACACCTGATTGTGAGTCAAGAACGGTAACCGCACCATCCAATACACGAAGAGAACGTTGTACTTCGATTGTGAAGTCCACGTGTCCTGGTGTGTCGATGATGTTTACGCGGTGGTTGTTCCATTGAGCTGTTGTCGCAGCAGATGTGATAGTGATACCACGCTCTTGCTCTTGCTCCATCCAGTCCATTTGTGACGCACCTTCGTGAGTTTCACCGATTTTGTGGATTTTACCAGTGTAGTAAAGAATACGCTCAGTAGTTGTTGTTTTACCAGCATCGACGTGAGCCATGATACCGATATTACGAGTTTTTTCAAGTGAAAATTCGCGTGCCATGAGGTTTGTTTCTCCTATTTATTTTTGATTTCTATTCTATTATAACATGATTTTAATAAAAACGGATAGGCAGGACCTACCCGTTCTCAATGTTTTCATGCTATTGTTGGTTTCAACTTGTAGATTTACAAATTGAATTGAACTCGGGCTAAAGTTAATTAGCCGATTTGAGCCGGAACGGGATGCTGTGTGAAAAAGATAAACTTCCTTGTATTCGTCGAATACTGCGTCAGTTTCCTATTTTCACCTTGCATCCTTACCGTTCCTAGCATCATGATTTTACCAACGGAAGTGTGCGAATGCACGGTTAGCTTCAGCCATACGGTGAGTGTCTTCACGTTTCTTAACTGCTGCACCAGTGTTGTTAGCAGCATCCAAGATTTCTTTTGCAAGACGATCTTGCATTGTGTGTTCACCACGAAGACGAGCGATTGTTACCAACCAACGAAGTCCAAGTGTTGTACGACGTTCTGGACGAACTTCAACTGGGACTTGGTAGTTAGAACCACCAACACGACGTGCACGTACTTCAAGTACAGGCATGATGTTTTCCATAGCTGTTTCAAATACTTCAAGTGCATCGTTTCCAGTAGCTTCTTTGATTTGCTCAAAGGCACCGTAAACGATTGAAGCAGCTGTACCACGTTTACCATCAAGCATAACGCGGTTGATAAGACGAGTAACTAGTTGTGAATTGTAAAGCGGATCTGGCAATACGTCACGTTTTGGAGCTCTATTTTTACGACTCATTTCTCTTTATCCCCTTTCCTTATGCTTTTGGACGTTTAGTACCGTATTTAGAACGGCCTTGTTTACGATCGTTAACACCTGCAGTATCAAGTGCACCACGGACGATATGGTAACGTACCCCTGGAAGGTCTTTTACACGTCCACCACGAAGAAGCACCACGCTGTGCTCTTGCAAGTTGTGTCCGATACCTGGGATGTAGGCAGTAACTTCGATAAGGTTGCTCAAACGTACACGAGCGAATTTACGAAGGGCTGAGTTAGGTTTTTTAGGTGTCATTGTTCCAACACGAGTTGCAACACCACGTTTTTGTGGTGAAGAAACGTTTGTTTGAACTTTTTTATGACTGTTGTAACCAACGTTCAAAGCTGGTGATTTAGATTTTTCTACTTTTGATTTACGCGGTTTGCGAACCAATTGGTTAATTGTAGGCATCTACATTCTCCTGTGTTTTTTTATTTTTGGTGATGATACACTTGGTGACAGCTATCATCTGTGTGTACTTTTGCAACATTTGTCAGCACGTCCCTGTACACTCTTGAGAGACCAAAAGTAAAAAGTACCGTCTATTATTGTAACAAAATTTTCCCTTGGTTGTCAAGATATTTTTCTTTTTTATTGTTAATTTTAGCTCTTTTGTAGTGCTCCCTAAAAAAGAAAAAGGAGGAATCCCACCCTCCTAAAATTAATATTGTTCCATTCAATCTCATCAATTTTAGACATAATGTTCAAAAAATATTATATCATCACAACCAACCAGATTCTTTCGCAATATTAGCTGCCTCTGTTCGATTGCCTGCATGTAATTTAGAAAGAATATTGGTGACATAGTTTCGGACTGTTCCGTTGGATAGATAAAGTTTGTCTGCAATTTCTTGGTTAGATAAGCCCTGAGCAATTCCCTTTAAAACTGCGATTTCTTGTTCTGTTAATGGATTGGGATGCGTCATCACCACTTCCATCAATTCAGGCGAATACTCCTTGCGTCCCTCTAGGACGGTGTGCAAGGTTTGCATTAGCTCTGCAATGTTTCTTTCTTTTAATACATAAGCATCTACTCCAGCCTTGACCGCACGTTCAAAATACCCAGGACGTTTGAAGGTCGTCACCACAACCACCTTTGTTTCAAGCTTTTCTGCTCGTATCCACTCCAAAACTTCAAGACCTGTCTTAACAGGCATTTCTACGTCAAGGATGGCGATATCTACAGACTCCTTTTCTAATAGTTGGATTGCTTCTTGCCCATTCTTGGCTTGAAGGACAGACTCCACATCCGGTTGAAGCGTGAGCAATTGACACATAGCATCTCGCAACATACTTTGATCTTCTGCGACTAACACTTTCATCTACTTTCTCTCCTTATAAGGTAGTCGAACCTGCACTTCTGTCGGTTGTTTCTGACTAATTACCTTTACTTCTCCCGAAAATGGAAGAACACGATCTCGAACTGTATGGAGGTCATCCCCCTTTATAGAAGTAAAGCCACAGCCATCATCTCTCACTGTTAGAATGAGTTCTTTCTCTGTCCGTTCTAATTTCAAGTAGACTTTAGACGCTTTAGCATGTTTGATGATATTGGTCACTAATTCAAGCAAAATCATGGAAGCCGTTGACTCCAATTCCTGAGTAAGGCTAGCTGTATCTAGTTGATTAGCTATTTCCACCTCAATTCCAGCAATTTCTAACATCTTTTTCACAGTCTCTAGTTCGGATGTCAAAGTTCTAGACTTAAGATTTTCCACAATGGTTCGCACTTCACGCATTGATTCTTTGCTAATTTGCTGTATTTCTCTTAATTCCTTTTCCACCTGTGGGTAAGCCTCCATCTGAAATAACTGCAAGGCTAAATCTGTCTTGACACTCAGCATAGCAAAGGTATGTCCCAAGCTATCATGCAAATCTTGACCGATACGACTGCGTTCATTTTCAGCAAGCAAGAGATTTATCTGGGCATTTTGCTTAGCCTGAGCTTCTTTCAAATCCTCCACAATACGAATCCGAACCAAGCCAAAAGTCATCAAATCGACAAAAGCAAGAATTACAAGTAGATAGAATAGAAACTCAACTTCGATTCTCTGAAAAATCAAAAGTTGGCCCACAACAAGGACTTGAGCAAGAAGAAAAGTCCAGACATGTAAAGACTTTAAACTACGTACGCCAAAATGATAACTTAAGAGGTTAGAAAGGAAAAAGAAGAACCAGATATAATTAACAGCAACAAAGGCAGTATTCCCAACTACATAAGTCAGCATGAGACCCCAATATAGCCAAGATAGGCGCTGGCTCTTAGTTGTTAAAACACCCAAATACGCCACTACAAATAGAATATCAACCAATAAATGCCAGACAGGAAGCCACCCAGTCACTACAGGTAGGATGGGGAAAATCATAAAAATCAAACTTGCCCAAAACATATAGTGTATGCTTTTTAGTCTTTCAAACATTAAGTATTCTCCTTATGACCTTGAAGGTAAATGGTCAAACCAAACAAAACTGCTGAAAAAACAAGTAGATAAACTGTGGCTGATAGATTGATGCCACCCTCGTTTAAGAAAGCCTTGAGCAACTCCATCAACTGATAAGTTGGTAGGCACTTCCCGATTGCTTGCATCCAGTCTGGAAATAAAGAGATGGGCATCCAGAGTCCGCCTAAAACAGCCAAGCCTAGATAGAGAAGATTACCCACGACAGACATCAGCTGACTAGAAGGCAAGAGTGTCAAGGTTAATCCAAGCGCTACAAAGGCAACACTTCCTACTATCAGCAAAAGTGCAGCCCCAATCCAGCTTCCTAGAGACATATCCACACCTCTGACCAAGTGCCCAACTGAGAAAACAACCAGGATTGAGACCAAATAATCAACCATCATACTTGTTATCTTTGATAGACAATATTCTACCATATTTACTGGAGTATGGCGTAATGTTTTCTGCCAATTGTTGATTTTATCGGTATGTAAAACAGCTGGGAATGAAAACATAGCTGTCGACATCATGGAAAAGGCTGTCATGGAGATGAGGTAATCACGCATAAAATTCGCGGGCCCACCTGGTGTGTCCTGGTACATGCCAGAAAAAAATAAATAGAAGGCTGTCGGCATCCCTACGGATAACAGATAATAGACTAATTGTCGTTTGGTCAATAGAAATTCTATCTTGTTTAGTGCGATCCATCGTTTCATCTTAGTCATCTCCCTTTTGTGTTTCTTCAAAGATTGTATCCAGCAAGCTACGATTATTGACTTCAATTTCTTGAATCCTACATCCTGCCTGAACTAATAGTTCCCAGAAAGCGTCCGCTTCGCGTGTGACTACTTGTAGAGCATCTTGTTTTTGTGACCAGTTTTCAACCAAGTTAGACTGCTCAATGACTTCCTTGTATGCTAGAGGAAGGATAAAATGCTTTTCAATTCCCTCACTACGCATGGCTAGAGGCGTCGTATCACGAATCAACTCTCCCTTATTCAAGACCAAAATCCGGTCCGCTGTATGCTCTACCTCTTCGATATAATGGGAGGAATAGAGAATGGTAACTCCCTTAGCTTTTAGTTCCTGAACAATTTCCCAAAAGCGTTGACGAGTTGAAGTATCCATGGCAGCAGTTGGTTCATCTAAAAAGACAAGCTTTGGTCGCCCAATCAAGGTCAAGACAAAAGAGAAGAGACGCTTTTGCCCGCCTGACAATTTTTCTGCGAATTGCTCTTTCTGATGCTGGTCAAACTGCAATAGTTGATCGATTTCCTGGTTGCTCAAGGGATTTGGATAAATACTTTGAAAGAAAGCAATCAACTCTTTGACCTTTAATTTCTGAACGATGACATTTTCTTGAGGGAGATAGGATCTTGTGTAGTCTAACTGAGAACTCGTCACTGGCAAGCCTTGGATGGATACTTGATCGCTTGTGACCCGTTTATCTCCAAGCAAACAGTCCAAGAGTGTGGTCTTCCCAGCACCATTGGGCCCAATCAAGGCGACGCATTCACCTTCAGCTATCTCAAAGGAAATATCCTTCAAAATAGCCTTGCCCTTGATGTTTTTATTTAGGCTTTCTACCTTAATCATGTTCATGATATTCTCCTTTCAACCACTCCTTTCCCATAGGAAAGGCGATAAAAATCATAAATCCCAGTCCCCAGGCACCGCGAATGGCTTGGTGAAGGAAGGCTTGATCAAACCAACCTGTAAACATTTCTACCAACCATACCACTAGTGATAGTCCAATAAAAAGATAGAGAAACGCTTTTTTCATTTTTCAAACTCCTTTTTCACATCTGAGACTAATTTCAAACCTTCTCGGATAAGCCAGGACATCATTCCAAATCCTGCAAATAGCTCCCAAGGAAAATGATAGAAATCTTCATCCAATCCTGAGAACATGAGATAAGTCATGACTCCTGCTGCTACTAAACTCATTGCGACAATTACTTTATGTTTCATTTTTTCTTCCTCCACTTGATACATCTAGTATAATTCTTTGAATCTACTGCCACTAGAAGCTTCTGTCATGAGGAGATATGACAAATGTCATAAAAGATTCTGTTTAAAAGAATCAAGAAACATTACACAACAAGACACAGAGTAGAAAAGAATCTATAGTACCTCCGTCAAAGTGATATCAAATTTAGACTATAACGTAAACTAATACGCATTTAAAATCAAAAGAGCGGAAATTTTTATCGCACAAAACACATATATTATGGGTAGAACAAAAAACTCTTCAATTACTTTCTTAAAAGTTTGTAAGAATTATACAATCTGTTAAATTTTAATTTATGTACCTAAACTACAGTATTCATTGAACAAATCAGGAAACAAAAAAGTATACGCAATCAAAATGAATTACTGAAATTAAAAAAAGAGAGAAGTAAACTAATTCTCTCTTAATATATATAATATCTAGTTAAAACAAAAAAGATACGCTTACGTATCTCTGTAATGAATCGGGAAGACAGGATTCGAACCTGCGACACCTTGGTCCCAAACCAAGTACTCTACCAAGCTGAGCTACTTCCCGAG